>JBOGGK010000417.1:0-5471 GCA_050744045.1 Acidimicrobiales bacterium
GGACCACGCCCGGGCGCTGCGGGTCTCCCGCCAACTCGACTTCGGCTGCGTGTGGATCAACACCCACATACCGCTCGTGGCCGAGATGCCCCACGGCGGGTTCAAGCACTCGGGCTACGGCAAGGACCTCTCCATGTACGGGCTGGAGGACTACACCCGCATAAAGCACGTCATGAGCTACATCGGCTAACCGGCCCGGCCCGGCCCGCCGGCGCCTAAGTTACGAGCGTGTTGAAAGTGGGGCTGTGCGGGGGCCTCGGCAGCGGCAAGTCGACCGTGGCCCGGGCGCTGGCTGCCCGGGGGGCGCTCGTCATCGACACCGACGAGGTGGCGCGCCAGGTCCTCGCCCCGGGTACCATGGGCGCAGCCGCCGTACTGGCCCATTTCGGCCCGGCGGTGGCGGCGTCCGACGGCACCCTCGACCGGCGGGCGCTTGCCCGGCTCGTCTTTTCCGACCCGGCAGGACGCCTCGCCCTCGAACAGGTCAGCCACCCCCTCATCCGGGCCGAGGTAGAAAGGCGCTTGGCGAGCGCAGAGGTGGCCGGCGCCGCCGTGGCCGTGGTCGAGATACCGCTGCTCGACGTCGCCCGCCGGCGCCAGTTCGGCCTCGACGCAGTGGTGCTGGTGGACGCCCCCGAAGACCTGGCCGTACGCCGCGCCGTGCGCCGGGGCATGAGCGAGGACGACGCCCGCGCCCGCCTGGCGGCCCAGCCCACGCCGGCCGAACGCCTCGCCGCCGCCGACCGGGTTATCGACAACTCGGGGAGCCTGGCCGACCTGGACGCTCGGGCCGGGGAGCTCTGGCAGGGGCTGGCAGAAAAGGCGGAGGCTCGGCACCCCCGAGCAAGGCCTGGATGACCGCGGCCTACCTGCGGGCCCCTTCCCCTGGCACCGTTACTGGGCGGCGACGAAGTACGCGACCACGACTGCGACCAGTATGTAGAGGAGGTACCAGTTGACATCGCCCGATTGCACGTGGCGCAGCAAATGGGCCAGGCGCCGGAAAAAGCGGGTGATGGGGCGGTAGAGGTACTCCTCGGCCAAGTGACGCACCTGACGGCGGTAATGCACGGGGCCCGACAGGCCCGCCGGGTCTTCCGAAGCGCGGTCCACCTGGACTTCGGGGGTGTAGAAGCGGTCGAAGATCACCTTCACGGGGTTCGCGTAAGTGGTGGCGGTGTACTGCATCCGGGGCTTGAACTCAACTATCCCCCCGTCCCAGACGGGCACTGACCGTCGAGCTCCTCGGGGCCGCGCCGCGAGGTAGATGACCACGGGGACCGCCGTCACCGCCACGATGAACACGGCCAGGTAAGTCGGTGAAAAGGCGGCGAAATTGGTGTGGGCCGGTATCACGGTCAGGTTGGGGAGGAGCAGCTTGGGCTTCAGTTGCACACCGGTAACGCCCTTGGCAACGCGGTCCAGGGCCACCAGTACCGCCGGCGCCCCCACCCCGAGGGCGACGCACGCCGCGGCCAATAGGCCAGGGCCGACCAAGGGCTGGCCGTTTTCTGTTGCGTGGGCTGCCCGACGGCTGCGGGCCATGCCCAAGAACCCGACCCCGAAGGCCCGGGCGAACGCCATCACCGCCAGGCCAGCCGTCAACCCGAGGACGGCGGCGGCCACGACGATGAGGACCCCCGCCAGGCGGCTCGGGGCCCGGAAGCCCTGGAAGAGGCCCTGGAAGAGGAGCCACTCGCTGACAAAGCCGTTGAGCGGCGGGAGGGCGGCGATCCCCAGGACGCCGATCAGGCTGATCACGCTCGTAGCTCGCATCCGGTGCACGAGGCCCCCCAGGTGGTCCAGGTCGCGGGTGCCGGCTCCGTGCTCCACGACGCCAGCTTCCAAAAAGAGCAGGGTCTTGTAGGCGCCATGGTTGACCACGTGGTAGAGCGCCACGAGGAGGAGGAAAGCGCCCAAGTCCCGCCTGCCGTAGCTGGCAAAGGTCATCGCGGCGCCGAGGGCCGCCACGATGACGCCGACGTTCTCGACCGTGGAGTAAGCGAGGAAGCGCTTGAGGTCGCTCTCTGTGAGCGCGTAGAGGATCCCTATGAGGGCCGAGAAAGCTCCCATCATCATGGTGAGCAGCCCCCACCACGGCGGCTGGTGGCCCAGCAGCACGAAACCGAACAAGGCGATGCCATAGACGCCCAGCTTGACGATGAGGCCAGAAAGGAACGCAGAACCGTCGGCCGGGGCCACCGGGTGGGCCGCCGGTAGCCAGACGTGGAGAGGCACCAGGCCCGCTTTGAACCCGAAACCGACAAGTGCCAAGACGAACGCCGCCCCTTTCCAGGTGATCGGGACGCCGCCGGCGCGGGCGGCGATCGTGGCCAAGTCGAGGCTGTGGCACTGAGTAGCCATGATGACAAAGGCCACCACCACCAAGGCGAACCCCGCCTCACTGAGGGCGAGAAAGGAGAAGGTGCCCCTGCCCACCCCCGGCTGGCGGGGGTGGCGAAGGACGACCAGCGCGCACGTGAGCGTCATGGACTCCCAGGCGACGAGGAAGGTCGTGACGTTGGCGGCGACCAGCACGGCCAGAGACGCCAAAACAGCCAGGTTGTAAACAAAAAAGTAGGTACCAGTACCTTTCCCGGGGGCGTGGTAGCGGGGGGCGTAGGCACCTATGGCCAGGGCGACGACCCCGAGCAGGGCGATGAAGGCGGCCGCGAGCGGCGTCGCCCTCAGCGCCAGCCCCCCTACCAGGTCGCCTTTGGTGGCCGCCCCCGCGCCCGGGAAGACGGTGCTCGCGCGGCCCTCGAGAGCAATCAGTACGCCCCCAACCAGTGCCGCCAGGCCGCCAGCTCCCGACGCCCACGCGCTAGCGAAAACGACGGTGCGCTTGCGGGCCCCCAGGCCGAGGGCAGCGGCGGCGGCAAAGCAAGCGGCCGCCGCCCACAGCCACGCCGCGCTCAAGTGCCCTCCTCCCCCTGGACATGTATGCCTTGCGCGAAGCTGAGCCCGCCCACCTTTTCCGCCAGGCGGCCCACTGCGACGAGCAGGCCCTGGAGGAGGGCCAGGGGACTTGGCGGGCACCCCGGGACGAAGACGTCGACCGGCAGCACCCGTTCGAGCCGGCCATGGACCAGTTCGTCTTCGGCGTAGATGCCGCCCAGGGGGCAGGCTCCCACCGCCAGCACGACCTTCGGCTCCGGCATGGCTGCGTAAGTCTTCGCTAGTGCGGTGTCCATGGCCCGCACGGCCGGGCCGGTGACCATCAGCAAGTCGGCGTGGCGCGGTGCGGGGGTGAAGAACAGGCCCAGACGGTGCAGGTCGTAGTGGGGGGCGAGCAGCAAACGGATCTCCGATTCGCAGACCGCACAGGACCCGGTGTCTATCGTGCGGATGTGCAGGCTGCGCCCGAACATCGCTCGCGCTTGCCTCAACCTCGCTGCCACCCGGTCTTCTTCGCTTGTCTCGGGCGGGCCCTGCCCCGCCCCACGTCCTGCGTGGAGCACGCTGGTCTGCCAAAGGTCACCGCTCACGACCCCAGCTCCCTACCGCCGATGGCTATGCGCTTCACGAGGTTGTCGCGCCGGGTCGAGGCCAGCTCGAAAACGCCGCTCGGGCGAGCCGCACCGCCCGCCACCGCCGAGCACCGGCCGCAGGCGGTGCACGCCCCCAGGTCGAGCAGCAAGGACTCGCCCTCCCGGCCCAGGGCGCGGCTCGGGCAGATCCTGACCAGCTCGTCTGCCAGCGCGGCGGTGAGGCGGCGCTCGTCGAAGACCGGCGGCGTCGGCAGGCCCGAAGCCCAGGGGTCGGTGACCGCCGGATAGCGGGTGGTGACGATGCCCCTCCTCAGGCCACGTAGCAACCAAAGAGCCATTTATCGAGCAAACCCAGCCACTGTCAGCCAGAAACTGGCTTCGATGATAGGTATGTCGGTGAACACGTTGCGCGACCGGGCGGCGTCGTCGAACGCACGCCAGTTGCGCGCCGAACCCGGCCGCAGCCGCGCCCGCCGGACGCGGCCGTCGCTGTCGAGCGAAAGCCAGACCAGAGACTCGCCCCGGGGGGACTCGCACCAGCCGAGCGCGCTGCCCGCTCGGCTCGGCACCCGTGCCTCGCCCGGGGCCCTGTCGGCGCCATCAGTTGCCGAGCCCACGGCCAAAGGTACTGCCCCACCCCGGCCGAGCCCGCCAGCCAGTTCCCGGACGAGCCGGGCTGACTCTTCCGCCTCAGCCGCCATCACCTGCACCCGCGCCAGCACGTCACCGCTGTCCCTCTGGGCAACGTTGACCCCCGTGGTGGTATAAACCCCGAACGGGTGGTCCCGGCGGGTGTCGAGGTCACATCCCGAGGCCCTGGCTACCGGGCCCACCAGGCCCAGCCGCCAGGCTTGCTCTCGGGTCACGATGCCGCATGCCTCCAAGCGGTCCATGAACGAGTTCGTGGAAAAGAGCGCCTCGACCACCCGGCGCAGCTCACCGTAAGCTCCCGGGAGCTCCCTCGAGAGCGCGTCAGCGTCGAGGCGCCGGCCCGTGCCCCCGATCGCTAGGGCACCGAACAGATAACGGTGCCCGAATGCGGCAAGGTTTACCCGCAGGAGCCTTTCGAGCGCCATCTCGGCCTGCGCCTGCCCGACGGACAAGCCGGTCGCCTGGCACAGCGCGGCGACGGCGGCGGCATGGTTGTAGATGCGTTCCAACTCGAGCGCAACCGCCCGGGCCACTTCAGCAGCTTCTCCGACCACAAGGCCTTGGGCCGCTTCCGCGGCGCGGCAAAAAGCCCAGGCGTTGGCGACCGCCGAGAGGCCCTCGGCCCGCTCGACCAGGAACAGCGCTTTGTCCAGAGCGAGCCCCCGGAGGCGGCGCTCCACCGCGCGGTGCTTGTGCCAGGCCATGAGGTACAAGTCGATGACTTCCTCGCCGCTCGTCACCAGTCCCATGTAGAGCGACTCCTGAGCTACCGCCCGGACCGGCCCGAAGGGGAACTCGAAGGCTTCACCGGTCACGTGATGAGGCGCATGGGGCTCCCGGAGCTCGCGCGGGGGCGGCTCTCCCAGGCGGGGGAAGTCGCGGCCGGCATGGGGGGGGACGACAAGCCGGTTGAGCAGCTTCGGGCTGTCGGGGCGCACGCCGAACTGCTCGAAGATCTCGCACTCCTCGACGAAAGCGGCGGGCTGGCCCTCCGAGACCGACCGGTAGGAACGGCCGGTGACGGGCCACTCGACGATCTTGTAGACCGCGTCGGCGTCGAGCCCGTAGACCAGGCGTAGCACCAGTCCACTCTCGTCGAGGTCCCCGAAGAAATCGGCCAGTCGGGCCCTCGGCACCTGCGCCAGCCCGGAGACATACGCTTCGACCTCTCCGGCGTCCAGCCTCGCCACGTGCGTCCCCACGCTCGAGCGGTATGTCCCGGGGCTCCTGGCCAAGGGCGCGCCGGTGCCCACTTCGCTCACAGGACCGCCCTTGCCGAACGCAAAATGAGCTCGTTCAGCCCACCCGGCACCCACAGGCCGAGCAGGA
>JBOGGK010000418.1:0-4564 GCA_050744045.1 Acidimicrobiales bacterium
GCTCAGGCGACGGCGCCCGAAGCACGCAGCGCCGAAGCTTGCGCTGCGCCGATGCCGAGCTCGGCCAGGATCTCGTCAGTGTGCTCGGCGGGGCGCGGGGGCGGGCGCCTGATGGCACCGGCCGTCCTGCTGAACCGTGGTGCCGGAGCCGGCTGTAGCGTGCCGCGGAACTCGACGAACGTCCGGCGGTAGCGGTTGTGGGGGTGCGACGGCGCCTCGCTCATCGACAGCACCGGGGCGAAGCAAGCATCGGTCCGTTCCAGTAGCTGGCACCACTGCTCGCGTGTCTTCGTGCGGAACAAGCCGGCCAGCTGCTGCCTGGCAGCGGGCCAGTTCGCCTCGTCGGCCTGCGGGCCGAGAGCGGCGGCATCGGCCCCCGTGCGCTGCAAGAGCTCGTGGTAGAACTGCGGCTCGAGCGCACCGACCGAGACGTACTTGCCGTCAGCTGTCTCGTAGACGTCGTAGAAGGGGGCGCCCGAGTCGAGCAGGTTCGTGCCGCGTTCGTCGTGCCAACGCCCCATGGCTCGCATCCCGTGCATCATCGTCATGAGCAGCGCGGCGCCGTCCACCATGGCAGCGTCTACCACCTGGCCGACGCCCGATCGCGAGGTCTCGAGCAAAGCGGCGACCACGCCGAACGCCAGCAGCATGCCGCCCCCTCCGAAGTCGCCGACGAGGTTGAGCGGTACGGCCGGTCCCTGCCCTGCCCGGCCGATAGGGTCGAGCGCGCCGGCGAGGCTGATGTAGTTGATGTCGTGGCCGGCCCTGACCGCATTGGGGCCGTCCCGCCCGTAGCCGGTGATGCGACCGTAGACGAGCCGCGGTTGCGCCGGAGGCACACGTCGGGACCGAAGCCGAGCTTCTCCGCGACACCGGGGCGGAAGCCCTCAATGGCGGCGTCCGAGCCGTCCATGAGCCTGAGGAGCACGTCGAGCCCGCCTGGGCGCTTCAGGTCCAACGCGATCGACCGGCGGCCCCGGTTCAGCAGTTCCTTGCCCGCGTCGGCGGCGGCGGGCTGCAGCGCGCTCGGGACGACCCGGTCGACCCTCACAACCTCGGCACCCATATCGGAGAGCATCATGGCTGCGAACGGCCCCGGGCCGATGGCCGCGAGCTCGGTCACTCGTACCCCTTCAAGTGGGCCCATGACCGTCATCGTGGCATGGCAGGTACCTCATGCGGCGCGCTGGCGCTCGGGGCAGGGACCAACGAACCTCGGCGCCCACGAACCACCGCGCGTCCAAGAGGACCTCCCTGCCGCCCGGCCTCCCATCCCGGCCGGTCCCGACCGGCGAAGCGACCCTGGCCCAGGTACCACCCGTCATACTACCCGGCCCGACGTTCGTAGTAGTCCGCCGTTGCCGGGTCGGTGGCGAACGCAGGGCAACCGCTGCGTCCCGCGCCGCCATTGTCGTCGCCCGGCACCAGTTTCCACCACGGGGCCGGGCGCCTGTGACTCACGGCCCGGCGCCTTCCCCACCGCTTGCCTCTGGTGCCCGTGCGTTAGGCCCGAACCTTGTGCCTCACGTCTGTCTCACGCCAGAGCCCCAGAGCCCAACACGGGCCTGCGCGCCCTGGCCGGGCCTGGGCAACGCACTGGACTTCCTCGTCCTGGCGGTCACGAACGACACATGGTTGGGGTCATCTACGACGCGGGCAAGCGCCCCGCGTTCCTTCCTGGAACCGTTTGGTTTGGTTGGTCGGGGAGGGGGGACTTGAACCCCCGGCCTCCTGCTCCCAAGCAGAAAGAGGGGGTAACCACATGCTGGTAGTTCACGCTCACTATGGCTTTGACCACGGATTTTATTGTCCGCTAGTGACACCGAGTAGCCGCTGGTTTCTGTTCGTTCGCGCACGGATCGCGCACGCCGCCCGCTCGAGAAGGGGCGCGACCGGTCCTCTTCCGGGCGCCCTTCGTCACGACAATCCCGCCAGACGGTAGAGGACCAAGCTGCCGGCCACGGCAACGTTGAGGCTCGCCCCGCGACCGACCATCGGGATTTCGACACAGGCGTCTGCGCGCTCCACCCAGGTGGCGGGGACGCCGTTGTGCTCGTGGCCGAGGAGGACAACGGTCCGGTGAGTGGCGGGCTGGAGCCGCGGCAGAGGCGTGGCGTCTTCGGCCAGTTCCACGGCGACGACCCTCCAGCCCTGGGCCTGCATGGCGTCGACCCAGGTGTCCTTGGCGCTCTTGACCCAGTGCACATGCGGCCGGGAGCGCCCGAGCGTGTCGCCGTGTTCAAGAGCCTGGCGGTAATGGTGGGTGGACGGCAATGCCATGCAGGCGCCGACGGCATCGCAGGTACGGAGCAGGGTGCCGAGGTTGGCCTCGTAGGCGACCCAGAGCGGAGCGACGATCAAATGGCCCCAGCAGCCATGCTGGCGGCCCCGACGTTGCCGGCGCAACGCGGCCTGCCCTGATTTCGACGGGGTCACCTTGTTGAACTGGCCGCTCCTCCACCGGGGCCCCACTTCGACGGCCCTGGGTGGCATCCTCTCCAATCGCGGCGACAATCGAACGGGGCGCTCCGACGCCCCTCACCAGAGCGAGCGGTGCCTCTTGTCGCCGTGTCAGGCATCCTCCGATAACAGGACCAGGCCGTCGTAGCCGGCGAAATCGATGAAGTCCCTCTTGTTCAAGGTCACCAGGGGAAGATCGTGCCGAATGCAGCAGGCGGCCACCCAGGTATCGTTCTGCGGCCGCGGGCGCCCGCGCAACTGCGCTCTGGCCGACAGCCTGGCCCAAGCCCGGGCGACCTCGATGTCGTAGGGGACCATTGGACGCCTTGCCATCCAGGCGTCCAGAGTGGCGCGTCTCGGTCCGCCCCAGGTGCGCACCTCCGCCCACTTCCAGAGCTCGGCGACGGCGACGAAACTCAGCCAGACGCGTGCACCCACGAGATGGCGGTTGGTCCATTCGGGCGCGCGGCCCTTCTGTAACGCCGACGCCACGTCCGTATCGATCAGTACGTCCGCCATACCGATCAGCCGAGCGAGGATTCGCGGCTCACCCGGAGGTCGGCGAGGAACTCCTCCAGCTCCTCGTCAGACTCCCAGACGTCTGCTAACAGCTCCTTGGGGTCGTGGACCGCCTGAGCGTCGTACAGGCGCGCCAACTCGTCGATGGTCAGCGTCGCCGGCCTCGGAGTAGGGATGTTCTCGCGCTGCTCGCTCACGCCCCAAGCTTAGGCGACGGTTCGCTTGCTGCCGCCCCATCTATCCCACCCATCGTGGCGGTGTTCTCGGTAGCCGAAACCACCCCCGCGGCAGCCGGAAAAGTTCGCATCGAACGGCCGACGGGAAGCCCACGGCACCTTCTGTCGCCTAAGTGAACCGCCCTGGCTAGCCCGGAGGCTCCTCCGCGTCCACGCCACCGGCGAGCGTTACGGCGTCGTCAGCCGCATAGCCCGCCAGTTGGGCATCGAGGCCGAGACGCTGCTCGTGGCCGGGCAGAACACCCCAATGCGACCAGGCGGGGCCGTCTCCGCGATCATCTGAGGGGGCCGGGCTGTCGGCGTCGTCATCGATGTGGGAGATGTGGACCCGAGCGAAGGTTCATCGGCCTCATGGCTCCTCCGACACGAGTGAGATGAGAGCGTCGGTTACCAGCCCCGGGCGTTCCTCGGCGAGGAAGTGCCCGCAGTCGAACACCACGCAGGTCGCGTGCGGGGCCCGCTTGCGCCAGATGCCGGGCACGTCGTAGGTGCTGCCAATGACACCTGGATCCCCTCCTGGGCGCAGCCACAATCGGCACGATGACCACCTGTGTCGACCTTCGGGCGACACGCGCCAAGTGACGTCGACCTTGGCAGCAGTCGACGATGATCGACCGTGCAGGACTGCGGCGCCTCGCACAAGGGTTTTGGCCGGTCAGATGAGCCCGTGCGAACGGGCGTAGTTGACGGCGGCTACCCGATCGGAGGAACCGGTCTTGGCGAAGATGCGGTTGATGTGGCTTTTGACGGTGTGGGAGCTGAGGTAGAGGTCCGCGGCGATCTCGGGGTTGGCCATTCCGTTGGCCAGCATGACCAGGACTTGCGTTTCTCTTCTGGTGAGACCGTCAGGGAGGGTGTCGGGCAGCATCATCGTGGGCCGGTCCTGCGGTTCCCCGCGAGTGGCGGCCTCGATGAGCGCGGCTCGGGTGGCGGGGTCGAGGACAGCGAGGCCGGTGACCGAGCTTCTCAGGGCGTCGGCGATGTCGGCTCGGTCGGCGTCTTTGGTCAGGTAGCTGCGGGCGCCTGCTTTGAGCGCGGTGAGAACGGAGGTGTCGTCGGCGTAGGTGGTAAGCACGACGATGGCGATGTCGGGATGGTGCTCGGAGAGTTGGCGGGTGGCTTCGATGCCGTCCACGCCTGGCATGTGGAGGTCGAGGAGGATGGCGTCGGGTTGGTGTTGGGCGCACAGGTCGATGGCTTGCTGACCGTCGCCGGCGGCCGCGACGACGTCGATGTCAGGCAAGAGATCAAGGAGGAGGACCAGGCCCTCTCGTACGCTGGCTTGGTCGTCGGCGACGATGATCCGCAGCGCGGCCTGGTGGTCGCTAATTTGGGGACCTGGGCGGTCA
>JBOGGK010000419.1:0-4324 GCA_050744045.1 Acidimicrobiales bacterium
GGATACGGTCAATACCGCCCTCGGCGCGATAGCGGGCCGTGCCGAGCAACGAGAAGAGCTGGCTCGGGCCAAGAGGCGGGGGCTGGTGGAACGCCTCGCTCAAGGCGAGCTCCCCGACCTGGCGGACCCCGAAGTTCTGGGGCAGGCGTGGAGGTAGGGCCGCAGGCGGTCGTGGACACCTCTGCGTTGAACCGGCTCTCGAAGCCCGCGGTTGAAGCCGTCGTCGGCCCCTTGATCGAACGAGGACAGGTAGCGACCTGCGCCATCGTGGACTTGGAGGTGCTCTACAGCACACGTACCGGCGCCGAGTGGGCCAAGGTCGCCGAGGAGTTAGCGGCCATGCCGTCGGTACCGGTTACCGAAGCCGTGTGCAGGCGGGCCATAGCCGTCCAAGGGATGCTCTGGGCCAGAGGCAAGGTCCGCTCGGTCGGGCTGGCAGACCTGCTCATAGCGGCGGCGGCCGAGGCCGCCGAAGTGGAGGTCCTCCACTACGATCGCGATTTCGACCTCGTGGCGACGGTCACGGGTCAGCCCGCCCGCTGGGTCGTAGAGGCCGGATCGGCGGACTGAGCTACCCAACCGACCTGTGGTCCGTTACAAGGGACCTAATACGGGCCATTTGACAGCTCCCGCCCGCTGCCCGGCCATGGCCATGCCCTCCCGACCGGCCCCGGGGCTAAACCGGGGCCTTGGCTTCCGAGGCGGTCAAGAGCCCGCAGACCTCGTTGGCCCAGGCGAGCGCTTCGAGGTAGCTGCGCTCCAGGCTGCCAAGGCTGAGGCCCGAGCGCAGGCGCAGGTCCTCGCCGCCCATCTCCCAGGCGAGCACGTCGGCCAGTATGCGCCCGAGCATGCCCCCTCCGTCCAAGAGGGCGTCGACGAGCTCGTCGGCCAAGGCGAGGTTCTCAACGACAGTGGAGAGGGGGGAGCTGAGGAGGAGCTCGAGGGCGGAGACGAGGCCGACGGTGAAGGCAGAATCGGCCAGCCTCGGCACGAGGCGGTTGGCCATCAGCTGGCACATCCGTGCCCGTGTCATGGTGATGTTGAGCTGCTCGGTGGACCCGCCCCCCGGGCCGGCCAGGAGCATGAGCATGAGCCAGGCCCGCATGCGGTGGTGGCCGAGGAGCACGACGCCCTCGCGCACCGAACTGATGCGCCGGTACAGGCCCCGGGCCGCCCCTTCGCCCGCTAAGCGCAGGAAGCGGTAGCTCAGCGCCGCGTCCGTCTCCACTATCCGCTGGATGTCCATTGCGTCGGCGTAGGGGTCGCAGAGCTCGTTTATCACCCTCAGGCAGGTGAGCTTGTTGGGCGTGAGGGCTTGGCCCTCGACCACCTCGGGGCGCGACAGCAGGTAGCCCTGGAACAAGCCGAAGCCGAGGTCGCGGCAGTACTTCAGCTGGTCGTGGGTCTCGACCTTTTCGGCCACCAGTTCCACGTCGAGCTGGGAGAAGCGGCGCACGTCCTCGGCCAGCTGGGCCGACGACAGGGCGAGGATGTCCAATTTCACGATCGAGACCAGGTCGAGCAGGGGGTCGTCGCGCCCGCCCCAGTCGTAATCGTCGAGCGCCAGCGTGTAGCCCTGGGACGCCAACCACCGGCAGCCCGAGACAGCCTCGGCGTCGTGGGCCACGTTCTCCAAGATCTCTATCACCGTCTGCTCGGGGGGGAAGGGGATCTCCTGCTCCCCCACCAGGAAGGGGCGGGTGGCGTTTACGAAGGCCAACTTCGTACCTACCAAGTTTTCGAGCCCAAGGTCCATCCCAGCCCGGACGAGCACGTCGGCGGTCATGGCGTCGCCGCCCGGCAGAGTCGTGCCGGGGTCGCGAAAGAGCAGCTCGTAGCCCCGCACGTCGAGCTCGGGGTCAAAGATCGGCTGGCGGCCGACCATGAACCTGTTCATAGGGGCCTCCTTGGCCTGGGGCGCGTCAAGCGATCACCCTCAAGACTTCGTCGAGCGACGTGACGCCCGTCGCCGCGGCCATCAGGCCGGCTTGGCGGAGGGTGACCATCCCGTCGGCAATGGCCGCTTTCCTTACGTCTTCAGCATGGGCGTGGTCGACGATCATGCGCTCGACCTCCTCGTTGATGGTGAGGACCTCGTGCACCGCGAACCGCCCGATGTAGCCGGTCTTGCTGCACACCTGGCAACCGGCCGAGCGGAAGAGCTCCTCAGGGAACTCGACCCCGACCGTCTCCCAGCCTAAGCTCACGAGCTTTTGCTTTTCGACCGGGTAGGCCTCCTTGCAACGCTCGCAGAGCCTGCGGGCCAGGCGCTGGGCCACGATGCAGTCGAGCGCGCTACCCACCAGGAACGGCTCCACCCCCATCTCGACCAAGCGGTTGGGCGTGGTCGACGAGTCGTTGGTGTGAAGGGTGGACAGCACCAGGTGGCCGGTCAAGGCCGCCTCGACCGCGATGGCGGCGGTCTCGCGGTCGCGTATCTCCCCCACCAGGATTATGTCGGGGTCGGCCCGCAGGATGGTCCGCAGCGCGGACGCGAAGGTCAGCCCTGCCTTGTTGTTGACCTGGACCTGGCTTATCCCCTCCAGCTGGTACTCGACCGGGTCTTCTACGGTGATGACGTTTTTCTCCGGTTCGTTGAGGGTGTTCAAGGTGGCGTAAAGGGTGGTCGTCTTGCCCGAGCCGGTGGGCCCGGTGACGAGGATGGTGCCGTAGGGCTTGGTGTAGGAAGCCTCGTAGCGGCCCATGTTCGCGGGCAGGAAGCCGAGCTCGGACAGGCGCAGGGTGGCGGTGCTGTTGTCGAGGATGCGCATCACGACCTTCTCGCCGTGCACCGTGGGCAGGGTGGCCACGCGGAGATCCACCGGTCGGCCTTCGATCGTGGTCCTTATGCGGCCGTCCTGGGGTATGCGCCGCTCGGCGATGTTTATGTCCGCCATGACTTTCAGCCGGCTGATTATGCCGTTTTGGATGTTGCGGGGCGACCGCATGACCTCGTGGAGCACGCCGTCGATGCGGTAGCGGATACGCACGTCCTTTCCTGTCGGTTCGACGTGTATGTCCGAAGCACGGTCCGTGATCCCCTGGCTGATGAGCAGGTTCACGAGGCGGACGATGGGGGCGTCCTCGCGGACCTCCCTTATGTTGGCGAGGCGTTCATCCTCTACCGGGGAGCTGCTCGCCGCCGCCGCCTCCAAGCTGACGTGCTCGGCCTCGCTGTCCCTGCGGTGGTACTTGTTTATCGCCGCCGTGACCGCCTCGGCCGTCGCCACCACCTGGCGCACCTCGGCGCCGGTGAGGGCCCGGATGTCGTCGATGGCGAACACGTTCGAAGGGTCGGCCATGGCGACGATGAGGCGGCCCTCCCACCACCCGATCGGCAGCGCCAGGTACCGCCGCGCCAGGGAATCGCTCACCAGCCGGGTGGCCGAGGGGTCGACCGGGTAAGTCGCCAGGTCCACGAACTCGAGGCCGAGCTGCTCGGCCAGCGTCCCGACGAACTGCTCTTCGGTGAGGAGCCGGTCTTCGATGAGGACGCGGGCCAGGTTGCAGCCGCGCTCCTTGGCCCGGGCCAGGGCTTCGCCCAGCTGCTCGATGGTGATGATCCCGCTCTTGACGAGGACTACCCCGAGCTGTTCGTCCTCGGAGAGCGCGCCGTCGCGCTCACGCACTCTTGTTTCCATGTGCCTCCCTGGAGCGCGTATCCACCACAGTGCTTGGTCGGCACCTCGCCCCTTGCAATTAAGGAAAGGCACGGGCAGCACTGGCTCCGACCGCGCCCGGCGCGAGGCTGGCGAATTCCCCGAAAATTCGGGCCTCGGTCACCGTCCCCGAGGCTCGGGCTGTCGCCCGAGAGGCCTCACCCGACCCGGTCGACCTCGTCCGCAGCGGGCTGCAGCAGGACATCGCCAACCGGATCTGGTCGCGGCAGGTGGCGCCGTCCCTCACCCAGCGCGATGTTGCCCGCTTGCTGGCGCGCAACGAGCAAGCCATTTCCAAGGACCGGCGCCTACTGAGGCTGGTCCGCTCCGACGGTAGGCCCGTGTACCCGGTCGTGCAGTTCGAGGGGCGCCGGCAACGCCCTCCCTTATAGCGACCCGGCCTGGGAGGCGGTTGCGCACAGCCTGGACGACGACCCTCGCGTTACGGCCGCCCTGGCGAGCTATGGCGTGAGGGTGATCGCCGACCCCGAACCGGACGTGGCGGCGCCGGAGGACAGCGGCCTCATCTAGGTTCGCTGTCAATTGCCAGCCGCTCTCGCCGGTCGGGCAGGGGCGGCCCACCTACGGTGCTTACTCGGGTACCTAGCCCAGCGCCGGAGGGCGCCCCCAGTTTCAGTTTCAGTTGCGGGCGGAACCGAGGAACT
>JBOGGK010000420.1:0-1761 GCA_050744045.1 Acidimicrobiales bacterium
CGGTCGAAGTCGGTCCCCCCCGCCGCGGCCACCCTGGCCGGCACCGGCCTCGGCCCGCCACCCCCGGCAGGCCTGCCCGCCCCGGGCAGCGGGGCCGAGCCGTTGCCGTTGCCGGCGCGGGCACCGGCAACGTCCTCTTCGGAGGCGAAGACGACTTCCTCGCCGGCCACAGGCCCGGCGGCGAGCGCCCCGGCGATCGCCTGGGCACCGAGCACGGGGGCGTCGGCCGCCGTGTACTGCGCCCCGGCCAGGCCGCCCTCGAGGGCGGGCCGCTCGATGACCTGCACCTGGGCGTGCATCACGTACTTGACGTAGTCGTCATCGATGCTGGCCATCAGTTGGCCGAACATCTCGTAGCCGTCGCGTTGCCACTCGGTGAGCGGGTCGCGCTGGCCCATCGAGCGCAGGTAGATGCCTTCGCGCAGGTAGTCCATCTCCGAGAGGTGCTCCCTCCAGCGCTGGTCGATCAGCTGGAGCATTATTTCCCGCTCCATCTGGCGCATGGTGTCCTCGGGCTCGGCGCCAGGGGCCACCGGCATCGACTTTTCCCGGCTCTCGTAGTAATCGAGCGCCTCGCCCACCACCGCCTCGTAAACGGAGTCGGTGCTCGAGAGCGCGGCCAACGCGTCGACGGCCATCTGGGTCGGCACATAAGCGCGTACCTCGGTGAGGAGGCCGTCGATGTTCCATTCCTCGTGGAAGTCCGACGGGCAGTGGGCGCGGATTATCGAGTCGATGGCAGACGTGACGATGTCGACCGTGCGCTGGCGCAGGTCCTCGCCCTCCATCACCTGGATGCGCCGGGCGTAGACCACCTTGCGCTGCTCGTTCATCACCTCGTCGTACTTGAGGGTGTCCTTGCGGATCTCGGCGTTGCGGATCTCGACGTTGTGCTGGGCACGCTCGATGGCCCTGGTGACCATGCGGTTCTCGATCGGTATGTCCTCGGGGAACCGCCCCATGGCCCACTGCATCATCCCCTGGGCGAACAAGCGCATGAGCTCGTCTTCCAGCGAGAGGAAGAACCGGCTCTCGCCCGGGTCGCCCTGGCGGCCGCTGCGGCCCCGGAGCTGGTCGTCGACCCGGCGCGCTTCGTGGCGCTCCGAGCCGAGCACGTACAGCCCGCCCAGCTCCCTGACCTGGTCGCCCTCGGCGGTGCATTCGTCTTGGAACTTGCCGAACAGCTCCTTGTAGCGGTTTGCCCCCTCCTCGGTGGCGGGGTCGAGCCCCTCGGCGCGCACCGCCTCCGCCGCCAGGCCCTCGGGGTTGCCGCCCAGGAGGATGTCGACGCCGCGGCCGGCCATGTTGGTGGCGACCGTGATCGCGTGGAGCCGGCCGGCCTGGGCGATTATGGCCGCCTCAGAGGCATGCTGCTTGGCGTTCAGGACCTGGTGGGGTACGCCCCGCCGGGAGAACAGCCGCGACAGGATCTCCGACTTCGCCACCGACGCCGTGCCCACCAGCACCGGCTGGCCCCGCTCGTAGCGCTCGGCCACGTCGGCGACGACGGCGTTGAACTTGGCTTTTTCCGTACGGTAGATGAGGTCGGGGTAATCCTGGCGGACCATGGGCAGGTTGGTGGGGATGGGCACGACCTGGATGTGGTAGGTGGAGCCGAACTCGGCAGCCTCCGTAACCGCCGTGCCGGTCATGCCGGCCAACTTGTCGTAGAGGCGGAAGTAGTTCTGCAAGGTGACCGTGGCCCAGGTGTGGTTCTCCTCTTTGATCTGGACCCGCTCTTTGGCCTCCACCGCTTGGTGG
>JBOGGK010000421.1:0-5907 GCA_050744045.1 Acidimicrobiales bacterium
TCCGGCGACCTGCCGGCCCACGGCGCGGCTCACAAGATCTTCCGAACGCGTGGCCTGATAAGAGCGTGCCCTCGACGAGTGGCTCATCATTGGTTTGCCCGCTGTTCGAACTCCCGACCACGAAAAAGAGGTCTTGACAACTGATAGGAGCGTCGCCGGGAGTGCAGGGCGGCCGTTCCGCCTGAGCTGTCCCTCTGGTAGTGTTACATGTAACGAGGAGGCTCCATGGGAACGACAGCAGCATCGCGGCGTCGAGTGAGCGAGCACCGGGCCCGCCTGCGGGCCCAGGGCCTGCGACCTGTCCAGATCTGGGTTCCTGATGTACGCGCGCCGGGGTTCGCAGAAGAAGCACACCGTCAGTCCAGGGCGGTGGTAGCCAGTCATCACGCTGACGATGATCAGGCGTTCGTGGACTCGGTCTCGATCTGGCCGGAGGAGTGAGGCGCGGCGAGATCTGGACGGTCGCCGGCGGTATCGACTACGCCGGCAAGCCACGGCCGGCCGTCATTGTTCAAGACGACCGGTTCGACACCGACTCGGTGACGGTCTGTCCGTTCACGACCGATCCGACGGACGCGCCGCTCTTTCGATTGGAGGTCGAGCCGAGTCCCGAGAACGGCCTCGACCACGCCTCGCGTCTCATGGTCGACAAGATCACGACGGTACGACGGGTGAGGCTCGGCGAGCGGACGGGCGACCTCAGTGACGCCGACATCGTGAGGTTGAACCGCGCCGTCGTCGTCTTCCTCGGCATCGCGTCAACGGGGTGAACCACCCTGTTCCAGGTGCCCAATAACCCAGCGAACGCGATGCGTCTCCCTGCCCCCGACCGCCGGCTCGGCGGCCGGCATTCGCATCCCACGCGGCGCCCGTTGCTCACACTTGCAAGAGCCACAGTGCATCCGATCTGGAACGGTGCCATCACAGACTCCGTGAACCTCCGACCTCCGCCCGCCTACCAGAACGCGCCACACAATGTTCAGGCCTCCTTCGGCCCCCAGGGTGCCCCCCGAACAACGGTCACGGACGCCCCGAGTTCTGCGAAACGTGACCGTGCGCGCGGAAAGCGCCTTGGGCGCGACCGTTCGGCGCAGTGAGGATCTCTCGGACCATCAGGAGCACGCAGCTGTGCTGACCCCCCACCGGTCCCCGCGTCCCAGCCCACCAGGTGACCACCCGGCACCTCGGCGCGGCCTATCCGCTCCTCACCGAGGCCGGACTCGGCCACAGGGGTGTGCTCGTCGGACGGGACATGTTCGGTGGTTCGTTCGTCCATGACCCCTTCGAGCTCTACTCCGCCGGCATCGTGTCCAACCCCAACATGATCGTTACAACATGGGCAGTATCATCTGAACTGGGCAAATGCAGTGACGGCGACCCGATTGAGGTTGGTTCCAGCTGAGCACGCGTCGGTTGGCGGTCACTGTTTGAAAACTCCCGCGGCAGCGGCTTCCCCAGAGAATCACAATGCCGTCCTTCGTGACGCTGACCTCCGACATGCCTGCACCGGCTGCGCGGCGGCTCGCACTTTCCGGCTGGGGCATCGTTAGGGCCCGCGAGGGAACTATACGCGCGCTAGTGCCGACGATGGCGTAGCCTTGGAACGTGGAGCTGAGCGAGGAGGCGCTCTCGGAGCTGTTCTCGTTCATCCAGCCCCATCTCGATGAGAAGCAGCGCCGCCTGCTGGCTGGAGCGATGGCGACGGCACTCGGACGTGGAGGGGCGGCTGCAGTCGCTCGCGCGGCGAACATGAGCCGCAACACGGTCATCGCCGGAAAGAAGGACGTCGAGGCCGCCCGCGAACCCTCAGAGCGAATTCGCGCGGAAGGCGGTGGACGGCCGCGCCTCATCGACACCGACCCGGACCTGCTCACCAACCTCGACGACCTCGTCGAGCCCGACGCGCGCGGCGACCCCATGTCGACGCTTCGCTGGACGCTCAAGTCCACCCGCCAGCTGGCCAAAGTGCTCACCGAGATGGGCCACCAGGTGTCGTCGTGGACGGTCGCGCAGTTGCTGCACCAGTTGGGCTACTCGCTCCAGGCCACGGCCAAGACCGTCGAGGGAGCCCAGCACCCCGACCGTGACGCGCAGTTCCGCCACATCGACCAAGAGGCCACGCACCGTCTCACCAAAGGGGAACCGGTGATCTCGGTCGACACCAAGAAGAAGGAGCTGGTCGTCGGCAAGAAAGCCAACGGCGGCAAGGAGTGGCAGCCCAAAGGCTCCCCCGAGAAGGTGGACGTCCACGACTTCCCCGATCCCGAGGTTCCCAAGGCCGTCCCCTACGGCGTCTACGACATCGGTGCCGACGAGGGCTGGATGGAGGTGGGTTCGGACCACGACACCGGCGCCTTCGCCGTCAACGCCATCCGCCGGTGGTGGCAGACGATGGGCGAAGAGCGCTACCCGAAGACCAAGCACCTCATGATCACCGCCGATGCCGGCGGGTCCAACGGCTATCGCAACCGCCTCTGGAAGAAAGAGCTCGCGAAGTTCGCCCAAGAGAGCGGGCTCGAGATCACCATCTCCCACTACCCACCGGGAACCTCCAAGTGGAACAAGGTGGAACACCGGCTCTTCAGTTTCGTCACCACCAACTGGCGTGGACGCCCCCTCACGAGCTACCGCACCATCGTCGAGCTCGCGGCCGCCACGACGACGCGCACTGGACTGAAGGTCCGTGCCGAGTGGGACGACGCCGCCTACGAGAGGGGCATCACGATCAGTGACAAGGAGCTGAAATCGCTGCCAATCACGCCCGCCGACTGGCATGGCGAGTGGAACTACACCATCCGTCCCGCTCAAGAGCACAAGTAGTTCTCACACAGCCCCTAAGGTCACCCATTGCCCTGTGCCCTCCGTTCTCGCAGTCGTCAACCGCAAGAATCGGAGGCGCAGGGCGCCTGGTGGTGGATACCTATGGGCGGGTCACCGGTTCGGCACCGCCCCACGTCTCATCGCGAAGAGCCACTTAACATCACCGGGTCGGCGGAGATCGTCAGTGGTGCGAACCCGCACGAACCGACCGGACCGCCGAGACCGGCCGGACCCTCAGACCACCCGCACGGCGAGCAACGCCACGTCGTCAGCCCCGCTGAGCTCGGACGCCGACAGCACGTGATCGACCAACTCGGGCAAGGGCCGCTCCACGGCCTCGGTCGCGTGGGCGACCAGCCGGTCGATCCCCTCGGAGATGGACTCGCCAGGCCGCTCGACGAGCCCGTCGGTGTAGAAGAGCAGCGTCGCCTCGGCCGCGAGGTGCATCTGGCCCTCGCTGCGCAACACGTCGAGATCGGGGCCGATCACCACGTCGGACGGCTCCCATAGAACGCTTGCGACGCCGTCTGCGGCGAGGATGATCGGAGGTGGATGGCCGGCGTTGGACCAGATCAGCTCCGCACGGTTCGCCCCCCGGCGTAGCCGGGCCAGCACGAGGCTCGTGAACGTGGTCATTCGGAGGCTCCGGTTCAGCTGGTCGAGCCGGCGCACGATCCGCGCCGGGCGCGTCTCGCCGTCGTAGGCCAGGGCACGCACCATGCTGCGAAACTGGCCCATCGTCGCAGCCGCCGCCACGTCGTGGCCGTTCACGTCGCCGATGGCGAGGGTGAGATCGCCTGTGGTGTCGGTGAACGCGTCGTACCAGTCGCCGCCTACGAAGGCCGCCCGGGTCGAGGGAAGGTAACGGGCGTCCATCTGGGCCCAGTCCTGCGACGGCAACCTGCTCAGAAGGCTGCGCTGGAGGCCCACCGAGAAACGGTGGTCGAGCTCGCTACGGTCGGCGCGCTTCAGGGCCTGCGCGCAGAGGTGCACGACCGTCCCCAGGTAATCACTCTCGGCCCCCGAGAAGTTCCTCCGCTCGTCGAACCCGAGCGCGATGGCGCCGAGACACTCGCCGTGCTCTCCGACGAATGGCATCACCGCCGACGAAGCCACCCCGGTGAAGGCGACTGACTTCGGGAACCTCGAGAGCAGCTCGGCGCCGTCAGGGAACCAGAGCGGCTCGAGCGTACGGGAGACCTCCGCCAACGCAGCTGTCCCGTCCAAGGCGATCTCCCGGGCCGAGTCGACGGCCTCGGGCTCGCATCCCGACGTGGCAACAGTCTCGAGGGCGGGGCGGTCGTGGTTGGCGACGCAGAACCACACCTTGGCCGCGCCCATCGCGGACGTCGCCTGGTCGACGATCGCGTAGCCGATGTCCCTCTTGGTCGAAGCCGACGCGAGCGTCACGGCCAGGCGTTGGAGGCTGGCCATCTGCCGGGCGGACTCCTCCGCCTCCCGCCGTGCCTCGCGTTCTGCCGACAACGCACTTCTGCGGGCGCCATCGACCCGGTCCCGGACGATGGCCAGCGCCGCGACACGCGCGAAGTCCTCCGCCAGCGCGAGAGCCGCCCCGGAGGGGGAGCGGGGGGTGGGGTGGTACATGGCGAAGGTGCCCAGCACCTCGGAACCCGACTGGATAGGCATCGACCAGCAGGCGTGGAGCCCGGCCTCGGCCGCGAGCTCCCGGTAGCCGGCCCAGCGCGGATCGGTTGCGATGTCCTCGGCTACCACGAGGCACGCCTCGTAGGCGGCCGTCCCGCACGAGCCCGCCGAAGGTCCGATCTCCAACCCGTCGATCGCCTCGTTGTAGAAGTCCGGAAGGCTCGGGGCGGCGCCGTGGCGGAGGTGCCGGCCGTCACTATCCATCAGGAGGGTGGACGCCAGCATGCCGGGATTGAGGTGCTCGACCACGCGGACCATCCCGTCCAGCACCTCGGGGAGCGGGGCGTCGCGGAGGATCTGCTCGAGGAGCTCGCGGATGTCGAGGGCCGCCGTTCGGGCCCCGTCCAGGACGGCGCCGGAGCCGGTCTCGCTCGCAGCATCCGGGCGGGGCCCGACCAAGCCGGGGGCGGCGGGCTCCGGCGACAGCACCATCGACCTTTGATGGTAGGTGCCGCACCGGGGGGCCCAGGCCGCGTGCCCGCACCGCCTCAGCCCGAATCCGAACACCCCCGTGCGACACTGTCTCCACGTCCGATCAACGCCGGCTCTCCTACCTCCCGCCCCTCGACGGCATCCGCGCGCTGGCGGTGCTGGGGGTCCTGGCGTACCACGGCGAGATCGGCTGGATGCAAGGGGGGTTCCTGGGCGTCGACGCGTTCTTCGTCCTCTCCGGCTTCCTCATCACGACGCTCCTGATCGAGGAGCACCGGCGCGCCGGCGTGATCAAGCTCGGCGCCTTCTGGGCCCGGCGGGCCCGGAGGCTCCTGCCCGCCCTGTTCGCCGTGCTCGTCTTCGTCGGCTGCTTCGCCGCCTTCGTCGCCGCCCCGGGCAGCTATCCGGATCTCCGGGGCGACGAGCTCTCGGCGCTGCTCTACGTGGCGAACTGGCACTTCATCCTCGCCGGAGCCAACTACTTCGCTCAGAACGGGCCCGCCTCGCCGCTCGGCCACACCTGGTCACTGGCGATCGAAGAGCAGTTCTACGTGGTCTGGCCGCTCGTCGTCGTGCTCGTCCTCTGGGTCGCGAGGAGACGCCGCTCCGGGTTGCGCCCGCTGCTCCTCGTCTGCGTCGCCGGCGCCGCCGCCTCGGCAGCCGAGATGGCCGTCCTCTACCTCCGAGGCACCGGCGACAGCCGGCTGTACTTCGGCACCGACACCCACGCGCAGTCGCTCCTGGTCGGCGCGGCGCTGGCCGTGGCTCTCGCCCTCTACGCCCGCCGCCCCGACACCGCCCGCCGCCCCGACACCGCCCGCCGCCGAGCAATGGTCGTCCTCGCCGCGCTCGGCTGGGCCGGAGTAGCCGGTTCGGCCTTCCTGTGGAGCCACCTCTCGTACACGTCGCCCGCGCTCTTCGAGGGCGGCTTCCTCCTCGCCTCCCTTGCCACCGCCGCAGTCCTGCTCTCCACCGTCCGCGCCCCCGAAA
>JBOGGK010000422.1:0-6166 GCA_050744045.1 Acidimicrobiales bacterium
GTCAACCTGCTCCAGTCGTGCGAGGACGTGCTCGGGTACTACCAGCAGCGGTTCCGGCACGTGCTGGTCGACGAGTACCAGGACACCAACCGGGCCCAGAACATGCTCGTCCTCCAGCTCTCCGGCCGGCACCACCAGGTTACGGTGGTGGGCGATTCCGACCAGTCGATCTACGGCTGGAGGGGGGCGGACGCGCGCAACATCTTGCAGTTCGAGCGGGCTTTCCCCGACGCCAGCGTGGTCGTGCTCGACCAGAACTACCGCTCCACGGAGATCATCCTCGACGCGGCCAACGCGGTCATAGCCAACAACTTGGGCCGCAAACCCAAGCAACTGTGGACTTCCAGGGCCGGCGGCGAGCAACTGGTGCGCTATTTGGCCGAAGACGAGCACGAGGAGGGCGCCTGGCTCGCCGGGGAGGTGCGCAGGCTCCGGCGCGAGCAGGGTTACCGCTGGGGCGACATCGCCGTTTTCTACCGCACCAACGCCCAGAGCCGGGCGGTGGAAGAGGAGCTCGTCCGCCAGGACGTGCCCTACAAAGTCGTGGGAGGAGCACGCTTTTACGACCGCCGCGAGGTGAAGGACCTACTGGCGTACCTGCACGCAATAGCCAATCCCGGCGACGAAGTGTCGCTGAAGAGGATCGTCAACGTGCCGCGCCGGGGGGTGGGGGAGACGAGCGTCGCCCGCCTCGACGCCTGGGCGGCGGGCAAGGGCATACCCTTTGGCGAGGCCCTGGAGCACGCTTCCGAGGCGGGGGTCAGGGGCAAGGCGCTCGCCGGGGTGAGCTCGTTCTTGCACCTGATCGAGGGCCTGCGAGGCATGGAGGCGGGCCCCGGGGCGCTCTTGCAGGCAATGCTGGACCGCACCGGCTATCTGGAGGACCTGGCTGCCGCCGGGGGCACCCGGGTCGAGGTCGAGGGCCGGCTGGAAAACGTCGAAGAGCTTCTCGGCGCCGCCCGCGAGTCCGCCACCCTGACCGATTTCCTCACCGAGGTGAGCCTGGTGGCGGACGCCGACGAGCTCGGCCAGGACGACTCGACCGTTACCCTCATGACCCTGCACACGGCCAAGGGCCTCGAGTACCCCGTGGTTTTCATCGCGGGGATGGAAGAAGGCGTCTTCCCTCACCTGCGCGCCCTCGGCGAGCCCCTGGAACTGGAGGAGGAGCGCCGACTTTGTTATGTCGGCGTCACCCGCGCCAAGGAGCGGCTCTACCTTTCCCATGCTTGGTGCCGCAGTTTGTGGGGCGACGTCCAGTACAACGCACCGAGCCGTTTCCTCGCTGAGATCCCCGAGCACTTGTTGCGCTCGAGCCGCCCCCCGCGCCGCCCGCACCAGAGCCGGGCCGAAGTGCGCGAGCAACTGGTGGAGGCGGCCATGCGGCGGGGGCGAGCAGGTATGCCCGTTCACGGCACCGGGGCCGAATCGCTCGGACTGCGGGCAGGCGACGCCGTAGTGCACGCCCGCTACGGAGAAGGGCTCGTGCTCGAGGTGAGCGGGCAAGGGCCGGACGCCGAGGCGACCGTCCGGTTCCCTTCCGCCGGGGAGAAGCGTTTCAGCCTTCACCTCGCCCCCATAAAGCGGGCCTGAGCCAGCTAGCGGTTGGGACTGTTCCAGGGCGTCCGCTTCAGGCACTTCGGGAGGGGGGGCATAATACGCAAAAGCTAGCGCCGGCTTGCCCTTAGTCGCGCTCGACCAGAAGGCCGGCCCCGGCGGCCCCGGGGGGTAGCCGCCTCAGCTTCGGGCGGGGACGCCGTAGAAGAGCCTCTCGGTGACCCTTCGCGCCCGCCTGGTGAGCTGGCGGTACCGGTCGCGCAGCTCGGGGGCAGTAGTGCCCATGCTCCTCGCCAGCACGCTCAGCTGGTGGCCCGGGGGTGGCAGGGAGTCCCCTGGCCGGCCCCGGACCAGGTACAGGCGGTTGCGGGCCGTCTCGCAAAACCGGTAGGACCCGGCCAGCACGGCGGCGTCCGCCGTGCTCACCGCCCCCGCGCCGACCAGCGCCCCGAGGGCGTCGAGGGTGCCCTCGGCGCTGACGCCGTAGCGCAGCTGGAGGAGCTGGACGGTCCACTCGACGTCCGAGAGCGACCCCGGCCCGAGCTTCAGGTGGAACTGCGGGTCCTCGCCGGCCGGGACCCGCTCCCGTTCCACCCGGGCCTTCAACCGCCGGACCTCCCTCACCTCGTCGCCCGTGAAGGGCCTCCCCCACAAAAATTCGCGGGCGAGCGCCCCGAAGCGGGCGCCGACGTCGCGGTCGCCGGCGACGAAGCGGCCCCGGGTCAGCGCTTGGCGCTCCCACGGTTGCGCCCACCGGCTGTAGTAGCCCTCAAAGGCCTGGAGGCTCCGGGCGAGCGAGCCCTTGCGCCCTTCGGGCCGAAGGGAAAGGTCGAGCTCGTACAGCCGCTGCACCGGCGTCTCCCCGTTGACGAACCGGAGCAGATTGCCGGCAAGGCGTTCGGCCTCGGGCGCCGGCACCTCGGCGTCGTCGAAGACAATTATCAAGTCGAGGTCGCTGCTGTAGGCGAGCTCGGCGCCCCCGAAGCGTCCGAGGGCGACCAGCGCCACGCCTTTGACGGCAGCGGCCCCCGGGCCCCCCGCCTCAGCGGTGGCCAGGCCTTCCTCCCAGGCCCACGCCGACAGGGCGACCTCCAGCACCGCCTCGGCCAGGGTGGTGAGCGCCCGGGCCGTCTCGGGCAACCCGGCGAGGCCGAGCACGTCGCGGGCTTGGGCCCTCAGCAACTCGCCGCTCACAACGCTGGCGAGGCCCCGCCACCACAGCTGCCGCGGCCGCCAGGCGATGCCGTCGAGCGCCCGGCGCTCCAGGGAGGGCCGGGGTGGGAGGGGCGGCGGGCCGCTCTCGAGCAGGGCCAACTGGTCCGGGTGGTGCTCGTAGCCGCGGGCGAACACGACGCTCGTGCCGAGCAACAAACATAGGTGCCGGGCGGCCTCGGGCGACTCCCTGAACAAAATGGCGAGCTGGTTTCGTCGGTGAGGGCCGGTGCTCAGGCGCCGGAGCCCGAGCAGGCCGAGGTCGGGGTCGGCCGACTCGGACAGCCAGTCGAGCAGCAGCGGTACGAGCGCCTGCATCAGGCGGGAGGAACGAGAAAAGCCCTGCGTCAGCTCCATCACTGCCTCCCGGGTGCGGGCGGCGTCGGAGAAACCGAAGGCAGCGAGGCGCTCGCTCACGGCGGCGGGGGCGAGCCCCGCCGCCCGCTCCAGGGCGCCGCCTGGGGCACGCTCAGGTGACCGTTCGGGCGCGCCGCCCGGAGCCCGGTCCGGGCCCGGCACCCGGTGGGCCGCGCTGGTGAAGGCCTCCAGCAACGGCCTGAAAAACAGGCGCTCGTGGATCGAGCGGGCCGTCGCCTGGTGGCGGGCGAGGTCGGCCTCGAAGGCTCCCAGGGCCGTCGAGGCGGTCCCGTCCCGGTAGCCCATCACCCGGGCCAGGTGCCCCCGCGCCCCGGCGCCGGCGGGCAGGGCATGCACCTGGCGGTCCTCGAACAGTTGGAGACGGTGCTCGACGGCGCGGAGGAACCGGTAGGCCGCCGCCAGGCCCTCCGCGTCCGCGGGGGCCACGTAGCCGCCAGCCGCCAGGGCCGCCAGGGCGTCGAGGGTGGCTGGCGCGCGCAGCGCCTCGTCGTTGCGGCCGTGGACCAACTGCAGGAGCTGGGTAGCGAACTCTATGTCGCGTATGCCGCCCCGCCCCAGCTTGATCTCGCGCTGGGAGAGCCCCTGGCGTTCCACCGCCGCCTCCCCTCTCGCCTTCATGGCGCGCAGGGAGCGCAGGTCGTCGGCACCGAGAGGGCGGCCCCACACCCGGGCCCGGGCCGCCTCGGCGAAGGCCTGGCCGAGCTCGGCGTGCCCGCCCACCGGCCGGGCCTTGAGCAGGGCCTGGAACTCCCAGGTCTCGGCCCAGCGGTCCCAATAGGCCTCGTAGGAGGCGAGGCTGCGGGTTAGCGGCCCGGCCCGCCCCTCAGGACGCAGGGCGAGGTCGGTGCGCCACGCTTGGCGTAGCAGGGGGAGCATCGGTCTGGGGTCGCCGGCACCGACGAAGACGATGTCGATGTCGCTGCCGTAGTTGAGCTCCCGGGCGCCCAGCTTGCCCATCCCGACCACCGCCAGGCCCTCGGCGAGGCCGGCCCCGGCCGCCGCCGAGCCCACGAGAGCCTCAGCCAGGTCAGCCAGGGAGGAGCCCACGGCCTCCAAGGCGAGCGAACCGCCCAGGTCCAACCAGGCGATGCGCAGGACTTCGAGCGCCTTCCAGCGCGACAGCGGCTCTAGCGGGCGCACAGGCCCTGCCGGCTCGGCCAGCACGTCGAGGGCCATGGGGTCGCTTACGCAGGTGCGGGTGAGGAAGGGGCCGGCCGCCATCACGGTCACGACCGCCCGGAGCAGCCCGCCATCGGCGCGCAGGCGGTCGAGCGCGCCCGGGGTGGACTCGGCCAAGCGGGCCAGGCCAAGCTCCGCCCGGGCGGGGTCGGCACAGGCGACCAGGGCGGGCCACGCGGGCCGGGGGCGGCCGGGCCGGGCCCCGGCCGCTTGGGGCTGTGCGGGCAGGGGTTACGCTCCTCTAGTTGTGAGTTGGTTGCGTGTGGCTCTGTGCCAGCTGGGGCCGGTGGTAGGCGACCTCGACGGCAACGTGGGACGGATCCTAAAGGCCCTCGGCCAGGTTGAAGAAGCCGGTGCCGACCTCGCCGTGTTCCCCGAGCTGGCCGTCACCGGCTACCCGCCCGAGGACCTGCTCCTCAAGCCCGGGTTCGTGGCGGATAATATCGCCGCCCTGGCAAAGGTGGCCCAGGCGACGGGAGAGTGCGCCGCTGTGGTGGGCTTCGTGGACGAGAAGCTCGACCTTTACAACTCGGCCGCCGTGTGCGCCCGGGGTGAGACGAAGGGTACCTACCACAAGGTCAACCTGCCCAACTACTCGGTGTTCGACGAGCAACGTTACTTCTTGGCCGGGACCGGCGCCGAGGCCCTCTACTTGGTCGCCGGCGTGCGGGTCGGGATCTCGGTCTGCGAGGACGCCTGGGACCCCAGCGGCCCGGTGTGGGCGCAGGCGGCGGCGGGGGCGGAGCTCGTGGTCAATATCAACGCCTCCCCCTATTACGCCGGCCGGCTCGCCGAGCGCCGGCGCATGCTCGCCACCAGAGCAGCTGACGCCTCCTGTGCCCTGGTCTACCTGAACGCGGTGGGCGGCCAGGACGAGCTCGTCTTCGACGGGGCTTCGATGGTCTTCGCTGCGGACGGCGACCTGGTGGCCTCCCTGCCTCAGTTCGAGGAGACAGTCGGGGTGTTCGACCTCGAAGTGAGGCCCACTTACCGCAAGCGGCTCCTCGACCCCCGCGGCCGCCACCGCGCCCCCGCCCTGCCAGGAGTCTTCTTGAGCGCCGCGTCCCGCCCTTCGCTTTCCTCGCGGTCGGCTTCTTCGGGCCCCTCCGCTGGCCGCCTGCCTGCCCCCATGGCCCCGGCGCTCGCCCCCGAAGAGGAGATCTACCGTGCCCTCGTGGTAGGGACGCGTGACTACGTCGGCAAGAACGGGTTCACCGACGCCGTCGTGGCCCTTTCTGGCGGCATCGACTCCTCGTTGGTGGCAACGATCGCGGCCGACGCGCTCGGCCCCGCGTCGGTGCACGCGGTCTCCATGCCATCCCGGTTCACGGCAAAGAGCTCCAACGAGGATGCCGCCGAACTGGCGTCCAGGCTCGGCATCGACCACCAGGTGATCGCGATCGAACCAGCCCATGCGGCTGTGCTCTCCATGCTGGCGGGCGCCTTCGCCGGCACTGCCCCCGGCCTCGCTGAAGAGAACATCCAGAGCCGCTTGAGAGGGGTGGTCCTCATGGCGTTGTCGAACAAGTTCGGCTGGCTCGTGCTCACCACCGGCAACAAGAGCGAGCTGGCCGTCGGCTACTCGACGCTCTACGGGGACACGGCCGGCGGCTTCGCGGTCATCAAGGACGTGCCGAAGACCCTCGTCTACCGGCTGTGCCACTACCGCAATGAAGTCGCGGGGACCGACCTCGTTCCCCAGTCGGTGCTCGACAAAGCACCCTCGGCCGAGCTGCGCCCCGAGCAGCGTGACGACGAGAGCCTCCCGCCGTACGACGTGCTCTACCCGGTACTGGACCAGCTCGTCGCGCACGATCGCTCGATCGCAGAGGTCGCCGGG
>JBOGGK010000423.1:0-6619 GCA_050744045.1 Acidimicrobiales bacterium
AGTCGGTAACGTTCATCGACCGGGGCAGCACCGGTCGCTGGGGCACGTAAGCCACGGCCCGGGCGCGGCGGCGGTGGTCGGAGAGAGCATATTCGCGGCCTGCTATGCGCACGTGGCCTTCGTAGTGGACGAGCCCCACGACGGCCCGGATTAGGGTCGATTTCCCAGCCCCGTTCGGCCCGACGACGCCCAGCCAGCCGCCCTGGCCCACCTGGACCGACACCGAGGACAGCACCGTCGTCTCGCCCAGGGCCACCGTCAGCCTCTCGATGTCGAGCACTTTCAGCTTCCCCTTCGGGATTGGCGCAGCACTATGAGGAAGAACGGGGCACCGAGAAATGCGGTGACGACGCCGAGCGGCAGTTCCTGAGGCGAAAGGGCGGTGCGAGCGAGGATGTCCGCCAGGACCAAGAAGCCGGCGCCGAACAACAAAGAAAGCGGGATGATCCGCCGGTAGCTCGGCCCTGCGAGCAGCCGGATAGTGTGGGGGACGATAATCCCGACGAAGCCGATGAGCCCGCTTACCGAAACCGCGGCGGCGGTGCCCAGGGTGGCCGCGGCGACGACCACGAGACGGACACGGTCGGCCCGTACGCCGACGCTGGTGGCTTCCTCGTCACCGACGCTGAGGACGTCCAAGAGGCGCCGGGCGCCGAACAGGACGCCGGCCGCCACGGCCACGTACGGCAGGACGAGCAAGACCTGGCTCCAGCCCGCGGTCGACAGCTCGCCCAGGATCCACGTGTAGATCTCGGATAGCGCCCCCGGGCTCTGGCGCTGCTGGATGAAGGTCTGCACCGCGGTGAAAAATGCGGCCACGGCCACACCCGCCAGCACCAGGGAGGCAGTCGAGCGCTCCGTGGCCTTCGAACGTCCGAGGCTGAAGGTGGCGGCCACGGCGACCAGGGCGCCGACGAAGGCGGCAGCCGGCACCGGGCTGATAGGCAACTGGTCGAGGCCAGCACCGTAGACGATCGCGATCGTTGCCCCCAACCCGGCGCCCGAGGCCACCCCCAGCAGGTAGGGGTCGGCCAGAGGGTTGGAAAACACGCCCTGGTAAGAGGCACCGGCAACGGCGAGCATAGCTCCTACCAGCGCCCCGAGGACCATGCGGGGCATGCGTATCTGCCACACCACCGCCGCCCCGGTCGCGCCCAGCCCGGGGTGCAGGTGCACGAAGGGGAGCTTGCTGGCCAGTTCCTCGAGCACGCTCGCGGGAGAGAGGCCCGCCGGCCCGACGAGGACGCTGGTCGTGGCGGCGGCGAGGAGGAAGGCGACACCAATGACGATATGGGCAGGCCGGAGCCGGGTCGGCCGCACGCCAGGAGGGCTGGGCCGCCCGGTGCCATACAGCTCAGGGGCTCCGGCTTGGTCCAGCTGCCTGGGCGCGAGGAGCGTCATGGGTGAAGCACGCGAGCGAGTTTCGCCACGAACGTCTCGATCGTGTGCGGGCCCCACTCGGAAGCGGCCGAGTCGTTCACCGCGATGACGTGGTGGGACTTCACGGCTCGCAAGGTTTTGAAGCCAGGACGGTGGGCGAAGCTGGCAGCGGTCTGGTGGCAACATACGCTGTCGGCCAGGAACACGTAATCGGGGTTTTCTTTCAGCACGTACTCGGCAGATATCTTCGGGTAGGCGGTGCCGTGCCCGGCGGCGTCTGCGATGTCACGCATCCCGAAAAGCGAGAGCTCTGCGCCGATGAAAGTTTTCGACGTGGCCGTGTAATAGTCGTTCTCCAGTTCGAGGTAGTAGCTCTGGCCCCGGCCGGCGCCATGGGCGGCGCGGACGGCGGAGGTGAGGTCGGCTCCGAGGGACCGCTCCGCTCGCCTCGCCGCTGTGTCGTGCCCGGTGACGACGCCGAGCTCTGCCATCTGGCTGTCCGCCCCCGCAATCGTGGTCGCCGGGCCCAGTACGACCGCCGGGATGCCCAGGTCCTTCAATTGCTGGACCAGGGTGCCTTCTTTGAAGGCGAATATAACGAGGTCGGGCTGGAGGTAAAGGTAGTCCTCGGCACTCGACTCGAACCCGGTGAACTTTGTGCGGGGGGCATTGGGCGGGTAGGTCGAGTACTTGTCCACCCCCACCACCTGGTTGCCAGCGCCGACGGCGTAGAGCATCTGGGTAGCGCTGGCAGAGAGGCTGAGGATGCGGGTGGGACGGGACTTTATGCGGACCGTACCTGTACCTGTGCCGCTCGGCACGGTGACGGGGTATGCAGCTCGTACGGCATTGGGGGCCGCGGCCGCGGCGGCGGGCCCCGGGCCGGGCAGGCCCAGGACCATGGCGGCCGCAACGGCGAGGGCCGGCGCGGCGAGCGCTGAAGCGGTTGTTGCCCGTTGTCTTCTCATGGCATTCCTCCTCGTAGTCGAGGGTGATGCCTGGAGACAGGGGCGACCCTGCGACCAGCCCGTTGCCTCGACGTGCTCGGTCGCTCCCCACCGGCCAGGCGACCTGGCTCGCCCTCTCGGGAGAGGGACGACAGTTGCGGGACAGCACCGGGTTCTCACCGGATTTCGCTGACCAGTAGGTTGCTGAACGGACTCTACGTCGCCGGCCCACTTGTGGGCAAGCACGCCCCGCCAGCGGCACGGAGGACGAAGCGTTCGGCCAGCTGATGTGTGGCGGCAAGGTGCTGGTGGAGGTAGCTGGCGAGAAGCTGCGGGTCACCGAAGCCGCTCTCGCCCGAACCGAACGTGCCCTCGAGGTGGAGGGCCTCGCCGGCGGGAGCGGTGACCGACCGGTGGAACTCGTGGCCCCGCAGCACCGCGGCACTGGTCGCCAGCCGATGTGGGGCCCGAGCGACGGCATAGGACCAGCATCTCGCGCCGCAGCGCACCCCGGCGAGGAGGTGGCAGGCATGATGGGTGACGTGCGCATCATCTCTCTCCTGCCATCGGCCACTGAGATCGTCTGCCTCCTCGGACTGGGAGAAGCGTTGGTGGGGGTGACCCACGAGTGCGACTGGCTCGGCCGGCCCGAGCTCGCTTGCGCGGAGCGCTTTTTTGCCCCCGGCTCGGCTGGCCATTTTTCCCGTCCCGGCCCCAGGTTGGTAGAGGGGACCGAAGCTCTGGCCGAAGCCTTCACGGGGCCGGGGAGGTCACCGGGGTGATCGCGAGGTTGCGCTGAGAGGCTTGGTCGTTGTCGAAGGCCCCGAGGCGGAAGACAGGGTGGCGGGCGCCCTCGGCCGGGTGGCGGGGACCTTGCCCTATTTGCAGGCGAGCGTGGCGCCCGCGGGCCCGCTCCTCCCGGCCGCCCGCCGGGGCCGCTCCGCCGTTGACGGCCGTTGGCTGTACTGCGACGAGCTGTTGGACGACCACGAATGGCTGGCGACCGTGATAGGTGGAACGGCCCGGTACCTCGGCAGCGCGTCCCTGGCCGTCGCCGCTTCCTTGTTCGTCCTCGGTTACTCGTACCGAGTGCTCACGCTTGCGGTTTCCTGCTTGATAATGGACGGGCTCGTCCCCTCTTCCCGTCCCGGTTCCATGGCCATTGGCATCCGTGGGGGGCGCCCCTCGCTCGTCGCCTACCGCCGGGCAAGAGCGCTCGTGCTGCCGAGCAAGGGAGGCTCGTCCAGCCCAGGCATCTTGGAAGACCTCGGGTCAGCCGGGGAGGTCTTCCGTTGGTTCATTGCCGATGCGGTCGAGTCCCACCTGCGCCTTCTAGTGGACGCCTCCTCCTCGCGAGTGCGCGTCGGCCGGAGGCTCTTGTGGGGCAATGTGGCGGCGTCGGCGGCGACGGCGTTCAGGACGATGCAAGGCCTATACGGAGAGCGCATCGAGCTGCTCGGCGAACGTTTTTTTACCCTCGTCCCCAGGGAAATGAGGGATCAGGGGAGCTTTTTGTCCCTGGAGCGCGACGGCCGTCGCGGCTGGTACTGGGAGCGGCGCAATTGCTGCCTCAACGACCGCCTGCCCGGGCACGTCCGGTGCAGCGATTGCAGCCGCACGCCGGCCGTTGAGCGCCGGTCGTCCTACCTCGCCAGGTTGGCCCGGCCCTAGTTGCCCGGGCGGACTGCTGCGGGTGCCGGCGCTCACACGCCGGCACCCACCGCGGCGGCGCCGGCAGCCCGATCGGCCTCGGCGAGGAGCTCGGCGGAAATCCCTCGCCTCGGGTTGATGACTTCGTCGATGATGCCGTAGTCCTTGGCCTGGGCGGCGGTCATGAAGAAGTCCCGGTCGATGTCGTGCTCGACTTGCTCCAGCGGCCGTCCCGAGTGGTAGGAGATGATCTGGGCCATCCGCTTTGTGGTCGCCAGCACCTCCCGCAGGTGGATCTCCATGTCCCGGGGCGCGCCCCGGGTGCCAGCCGTGCCCTGGTGGATCATTATCTTGGCGTTCGGAGTGGCCAGCCTCTTACCAGGCGCGCCGCCGCACAAGATCATCGCCGCCGCTGACATGCCCATGCCGACGCAAACCGTCGACACCTCGGAAGTCACGTGCTGCATAACGTCGTAGATGGCCATGCCGGCGTAGGAGAGGCCTCCGGGCGAGTTGATGTAGAGGGCGATGTCCTTGCCCGGGTCGGTGCTGTCGAGGTAGAGGATCTCGGCCACGAGCAGGTTGGCGATCTGGTCGTCGACCTCCTGCCCCAGGAACACGATGCGCTCCCTGAGGAGCAATGAATAGATGTCGAAAGCTCGCTCGCCCCGCGCCGACTGGTCGAGGACGGTGGGTATGACGGACATGGCCGCTCCTTGTTCGGGGGGGGGCCCGGCTGGTGCCGGAGCTTGGTGGAGACGGGCGCCGGGCGGGCGTTGTTCGTGCCTGGTACTGTGGCTATGAGCTAGATAGTATCTCCATTTTAAGATATCGTTGCGAATATAAGATACGGGTCATGAGCGAACGCAAGCACGAGCCGGTCTTCCCGGGCTTCAAGGAGATGGCGCGCCATCGCAGTTCGCTTGCCGCTACCTTGTCGGCCAAACGGCTCGAGCTCGGCTTGTCGCAGACCGAAGTGGCGGCTCGCATGGGGACGTCGCAGTCAGCCGTGGCCAGGTTGGAGTCCGGCCAAGCCGACCTCCGGCTGTCCACTCTCGAGCGCTACGCCGCCGCCATAGGCCAGAGGCTCGACTGGAACCTGTCCCTGCAGATGGAAGAGTAGTGGAAGGGTAGATGGGCGACGGCCCGTCCCCGGGAGGCCCGGCGTTGCCGTGGCAGGCTCCTGATTTCCTCGAAGCCCAGCTCCTCGGCCAGCGTGTGGTCCGGTTGTGGGGCCCTCTCGACGACGCGGCCGTGGGCCGGGCTTGCGCAGAAATGATGACCCTCGACGCGAGCGGCGACCTTCCCGTCCAGCTGTATGTCGTCTCGAACGGCGGCCCATTGCACTCGGCCTTGACCCTGATCGACACCATCGACCTGCTCGGTGTTCCTGTCCACGTCACCTGCCTCGGCCGGGTCGAGGGCACGGCGGTGGGGGTGGCAGCGTGTGGGGAGAAGCGGGCGGCCGCCCCGCACGCGCAGTTCCACCTCTGCGAGCCCGAGGTCTCCGCCAGTGGCAGTGCTCGCCAGCTGGCATCTTGGGCCGAGCACCACCAAGGGCAGCTCGAGCGGTACGTAAAGCGGCTGGCGGAGGCGACCAGGCGGCCGGCCGAGCACGTCGAGGCCGACCTGTCCCTCGGTCGTTGGTTAGGGGCGCCCGAGGCGGTCCGTTACGGTCTGGTGGACAGCATCTGGGCTCCGGGGGGCGGCCAGGGCCGCCCGTTCGGGTTCGGCCCGGTCCATTAGCGGCCTCCTGCCCGCCCGGCTCTTGTACCCGAATGAGGCAAAACTGGGGACGTGAGCGGAACCCGAGCGCCGGCGTCAGCCCGGCAATCATGGCCCCTGAAACCGCCGCGCCTGCTGGTGGCGCCAGAACGCCAGGACTTCGCGGTCGACGCCATCACGCAGGGCGGAGGCCTGGTGGTCGACGACGGCGACCATGCCGACGGCCTTGTCTGGCTCGCCTGGCGGCCGGCGTCGCTCCGTGCCACCCTGCTCGGCCAGCCCGGCGTCCGTTGGGTCCAGCTTCCAATGGCCGGGGTGGAACGGGTCGTCGAAACGGGCATCATGGCTGACCCAGAGCTGGCCAGTATCACCTGGACCTGCGCCAAGGGGAGTTACGCCCGGCCGGTCGCCGAGCATGCCCTCGCCCTGGCCCTGGCCGGCCTGCGCCAGCTGCCCAGGCGCGCCCGTGCGCTCTCGTGGGGCGAGCCTGCCGGGACCTCGCTGTACGGTGCCCAAGTCACGGTCCTCGGGGGCGGCGGGATCACGGCCGAGTTGTTGAAGTTGCTGGGCCCGTGGGGCGTGCAGGCGACGGTGGTACGCCGCCAGGCCCGGCCGGTGCCGGGCGCCGCCCGGACTGTAACCGCTGCCGAGCTGCGCGCTGCCCTGCCCGGGGCGCTCGTGGTCTTCGTGGCCCTGGCCCTCAGCCCCGAGACGCTCCACATCGTCGGCGGCGAAGAGCTCTCCCTTATGGGTGCGCGGAGCTGCCTCGTCAACGTGGGCCGGGGCCGTCATGTCGACACCGACGCCCTCGTGGAGGCGCTCCGAGCGGAGCGTATCGGCGGTGCCGCCCTCGACGTGACAGAACCCGAGCCACTGCCTGACGGCCATCCGTTGTGGGCCCTCCCCAACTGCCTGAT
>JBOGGK010000424.1:0-4016 GCA_050744045.1 Acidimicrobiales bacterium
GGCCCCGCTATAGCTATAGACCGTTTCGAGCACGTTGGCGCCTGGCAAGTACCGGCGTTGCGGCCGGTAAGCGCCTAGGTTGTTCCCCGTAGCCTTCCCCAGGGTGCCCCCCGAGCGGGTCCCCGAGCTTTTCCCCACGGGCCGCAGCGAGAAGTGGCCCCCAGACGCAGGGTCGACGATGGCGGCGAGATCGGTGGCGAGCCCAAGGTGGGAATGGGCCACCAATCCACCTGGCCGTCCATGGCGACCAGGGCCGCGGTCCTGCCGTCGCCAAGCACCCCGTAGCTTGCTATCGGCGCGTACCCGTCCTGGCGGGCCCAGGCGCCCGCCACCTGCGTCAACCCTCCTTGTCGTACCGCTCGGCGATGTCCTCGGAGCTGAGCGGCGCGCTCTCCGCCCAGGGGAACCCTCGCGCCCGGTCGAAGGCGGTCTGCGCCCTTACGAGCGGGCCTACCTGTCGGTACCGTCGCGCGGGCCCCGGATGGGTGGGCGCGTGCTTGCGGATGTACCTGGCCGTCCGGAGCTGCTGGCGGCGGGCGCCGAGGTTGGTTGCCAGGCGGGCGTTGTAGGCCCGGTCGCCCAACTGAGGGCCGAGAGCTTCACGCAAGTCCGCCGCCGCCCTGGCATACTCCACGTTCGTGGCGACGGCTATTGGCTGGAGGCCCCGGCCGGCCTCGTCCATCTGGTCGAGCGCGCCCCGGACCTGTTCAGCCCGCCGGGCCAGGCCGGCAGCGAGCTCGGCGTCGCCCCCGGAAGAAAGCGCCCGGGCGACGTCACGGGCAGCCGCCAACCAGACGGCACCGTGCTCGAGTAGGAGCTTGCCCAAGGTGCCGTTGTCCCATTTGGCGGGAGCCTCCGAGCGCCCCTCGCCGGGGTTGGCGTCGGGCATGGTCGTCTCCCACTCCGCGAAAGCCGCCCGCAGGGTAGCGCTCTCGTCGTCGAAGAGGTCGAGAGCATCCCCGTGGCGGCTGGTGTGGTGGTAGGTGAAGTGGTGCTTCCTGGTCATGGCGCGGTACCCGTTCCTGTCCGGGGCCAGGCCCCGGCCTCGCCAGCCGAGGCCGGCTCCTGGTGGCGCTTCTCCGCCGCGGTGCGAGTTACGGCGGTGACAAATGTCTTCGCTGTCTTCGGCAGGGTCTTCAAGAAGCTCGGGTCCATGAACCCCCCGGCCTTGCCGTCGAAGCTGCCGTGGGCCCCGTGGTCCCGGTCGGCATCGACGGGTGAGTAGAGGTTGGCGGCCCGCCCCGGGCTCACCGGCCGCCGGGTCAGCTGGGTGTCCCAGGCCCCCAGGGCGGCGTACTGGTTGGCCAGCGCCGGGAAAAGTCGGCCGGCGAGGACAAGCACCTTGTTCCACGAGCCGACCACTTTCATGCGCCGTCCGCCCAGGGCTGCCTCGACGATGTACCTGGCGGGGACCTCAGGCTGGTAAATGGGCGGCACCGGCTCGGGGTGGCGGTCCATAGCGGTCGCGCACCAGTCGAACTGGGGGGTGTTGACGGCGGGGAGGTGGACGATGCTCATGCACACGTGGCTACCGTCGTGGATCAGTTCAGACCTGGCCGACTCGAAAAAACCCCGGCAGGCGAACTTCGAAGCGCAATAGGCCGACTGCAGGGGGATGCCGATGAAGGCAAGAGCGGACCCGACGTTGACGATGTGGCCCCGGTCCCGTGGCTTCATGCGGGACAGCGCAGCCATAGTGCCCCAGACCTGGCCCAAGAACGTCACCTCGACCGCACGCCGGAAGTCGTCGGGCCTGAGCTCATCCAGGGGGGCGAAGACTGTCGTCATGGCGTCGTTCACCCACACGTCGATGGGCCCTAGCTCGGACTCGGCCCGTGAGGCAGCCTTGTCGACTTCGTCGAAATCGCTCACGTCCACGGGTAACGGCAGGGCACGGGCGCCCGCCGCACGGACGTCTCCAGCCGCCCCTTCCAAGCCGGCACTGCCCCGCGCCAGCAGGGCGACGTCGAAACCGTGCTCGGCGAACGCACGGGCAGTAGCCCGCCCTACCCCCGCCGAAGCACCAGTGACCACCGCCACGCGCTCAGCAGCCATGTCCCTCCTGTCGGTCCCGCTCCGCTCGGAGCACCGCTACACATGTACCCAGTACAGGCGCCCGCGCATACACCGTTTGCGAGAGGGCCTCCTACGCCCATTTCTGTTTCTTCCCGCCCTGCCGCGCCGGGAGCGGGTTTCTCGCGCACCAATGCAGGCTGGCGCTAAAGGGGGCGCCCTAGGCTACAGGGGATGACCTGGGAAGCCGAGACCAGGGGAGGTAGATGCCTCCAGTCCTCGAAAGGCTACCTGATGAGCAGGGAAGCTGGCGATCGGGCCAGAACCAACGGGCGTGAGCACCGGACCTCCCGCCCCCGGGCTTTCACGGCTGCCGCAGTCATCGCAGGCGCGGCGGTGTGGCTCTACTTGTCCGAGCTCGAGGGCCTGCGGCCGGTCGGCGGCGAACGCTGGGGGCTGTGGCCTCTGGTGGCACTAGGAGTCTGCGCCGGGGCCGCCAGCCCGATCACCGTCCGTGACCGCAGGATGAGCCTCTCCATCGGCCTCACCGAGATACCAGTGCTGGTCGGGATCGTCTTTTTGAGCCCGCTGGCCGCGCTCGGGGCCGCTGGTGCCGGTCTGCTGGCGTCGGACCTGGTCAGGCGGCGGCCGGCGGCCAAGGTCGCCACTGGGCTCTCGGCCTACCTTCTCGCTGCCGGCGTGGGCATCCTCGTCTACGACCACTGGCTGGGCAAAGCTTCCCCTGTCCACAGCTTCGGGTGGTTGGTCACTGCGGGTGCCTTGATCACGGTGACGGCCATCGACCTGGCCCTCGTGCTCGCCGTCATGGCCTTCGCGGATAGGCGCTGGCGGCGGCCCCCGCTCCGGCGGATACTCCTCCAGTCGGGGATCTACGTCCTGGTGTGCACGGCCTGCGGCCTGGTCGCAGTCTCGCTCGTGTCGGTCAACGTGTGGGCCATAGCCCTGTTCGGGGTGATCGCGGTGGCTTCAAACATGGCCTACCGGGCGACCGTCGTGTCGAGCCAGCGCTACACCAACCTGGAAAAGCTGTACGACTTCACCCGCCGGCTGAACGGCCTGTCCGAAGGCCACGAGGTCATCGGAGCGGTCTTGGAGCAGGCTCGGGTGCTACAAGCGGCTGACCACGCCGAGCTCGTAGTCCCGATGGAGCCGCCACTGGAGCGCCTGGCCCTGCGAGCGTCTCTGGGCGGCGACGGGGAACCCCAGTTCGCGCACGGGGCACCCCTTTCCTCCCTCGACGAGCTCTTGATGGAGCGGGGGCCGTTGCTGCTGAGCGCCCGCTCGCAAGACGCCAGGGTCGCCGAAACCACCGAGGAGCACGGTTTGGGCGACGCGGTGGCTGCCCCCCTCCAGCGCGGCGACCCCTCCAAGGGTTACCTGCTTGTCACCGGCCGCCCTTACCAGCACGAGGGTTTCGACGTTGCCGACCTGCGCTTCTTCGAGACCCTGGCCGCCAATGCGGGCGTCGCCCTGCGCAGCAGCGAGCTGCTCGAACAGCTCCGCAACGAAGTCGTCGTCCGCCAGCACCAGGCTCACCACGACAGCCTGACCGGTATGGCCAACCGCCTGCTGTTCACGGAGCGCCTGGAAGAGGCACTGATGGGGGCGGCCGATACGACGCTCGCCGTCATGCTCGTCGACCTGGACGGCTTCAAAGACGTGAACGACACGCTGGGCCACGTGATCGGCGACGGCGTGCTGCGCGAGGTGGCCAGGAGGCTGGCCCCGTTCTCGGGTGGCGACAGCATCGTCGCCCGGCTGGGTGGTGACGAGTTTGCCGTCATGGTGGCGAGCGCCACCGACGACCTCGCCGTGGAAACGGCCGCCGACCAGGTGCTCGAAGTCTTCGCCGAGCCGTTCGCACTGGACGGCCTCCTGCTCGACGTGCGGGCCAGCATGGGGGTGGCCGTTGCGCCCACCCACGGGCGGGCGCGCGACGCCAACACCCTCATCCGCCACGCCGACATCGCCATGTACCTGGC
>JBOGGK010000425.1:0-1815 GCA_050744045.1 Acidimicrobiales bacterium
GGTCCTGGCACACGCCGCCGCACTGGTGCGCCAGCGCCCGCCCGAGCCAAACGCCGGGCCTGACCAGCGATCCGTGCTAGGCCCACGGCGTTAACCTCCTCTGGTGGCTGGCGGGACGTCTTGGTTAATAGTCTTCGGCCCGTTTGGTATCGATGCTGCCATCAATTTGTGATGATCCTGCGAAGAGATGCCCGGTGAGGGAGGCGACGGCCGGCCGGGAACGGCCCGGAGGTCAGTAAAGTGCCGACTTGGGATTGCCTCCGCCGGGCAAGGCGCCAGGCTGACCGCAGCGGGTAGGCGTCGGCGCTCGAGCCGGCAGATGACGGCCGGTAGATGGAAAGGAAGGGGCCCACCATGACCGAGGGGCCTGCAAGCACCAGCGCCACCGCCTCCGGCACCGCGACCGCGGGCTCCGCCGCCACGCCAACCGCCGGCCCGGCACCGGCCGAGGGCACCGCGCCTCCGGCCGACGGCGGCCCTCTCTCGCCGGTAGCCAGGGCCGACCCGCTCTCGTCGGCGGAGGCCCAGCTTCTCGACGCTTACTGGCGGGCTGCCAACTACCTGTCGGTGGGCCAGATATACCTGCTCGCCAACCCCCTGCTGCGAGTACCTCTCCAGCCCGAGCACGTCAAGCCCCGCCTTCTCGGCCACTGGGGTACGACGCCCGGGCTCAACTTCGTCTATGCCCACATGGACCGCGTCATCCGCAAATGGGACCTCGACGCCATCTACGTGATGGGACCTGGCCACGGTGGCCCCGCTGCCGTAGCCAACGCCTACCTCGAGGGGACTTACAGCGAGTTGTATACCCACGTCACCCCCGACGCCGAGGGCATGGGCCGCCTGTTCCGCCAGTTCAGCTTCCCTGGCGGCGTCCCTTCCCACGCCGCCCCCGAGACGCCGGGCTCGATCCACGAAGGCGGCGAGCTGGGTTACGCCCTCTCGCACGCCTACGGCGCCGCCTTCGACAACCCCGGCCTGCTCGTTTGTTGCGTAGTAGGCGACGGGGAGGCCGAAACGGGCCCGCTGGCCACGAGCTGGCACTCCAACAAGTTCCTCGATCCGGTGACCGACGGCGCCGTGCTGCCCATCCTCCACCTGAACGGCTACAAGATCGCCAACCCGACGGTCCTTGCCCGCATCGGCGATGGCGAGCTCACTTCGTTGCTCGAGGGCTACGGCCACGAGGTCTACTGGGTGTCCGGCGACGACCCGGCCGAGATGCACCAACTGATGGCTTTCACCCTCGACACCGTCGTCGAGCGCATCACCGCGATCCAGCGGTCGGCACGCGAGGGGGGAGAGGCGGCGAGGCCGCGGTGGCCGATGATCGTGTTGCGTTCGCCCAAGGGCTGGACCGGCCCGAAGGAGGTAGACGGGCTACCCGTCGAGGGCACCTGGCGGGCGCATCAGGTGCCGGTCGGCGAGGTCCGCACCAACCCCGAGCACCTCCGGCTGCTGGAGGAGTGGATGCGCAGCTACCGGCCCGAGGAGCTTTTCGATGAAAGGGGTACCCTCCTGCCGGAACTGGCCGCTCTGGCTCCGAAGGGGCACCGGCGCATGAGCGCAAATCCACATGCCAACGGCGGTTTGCTGCTCCGGGACCTGGTCCTCCCCGATTTTCGCAGCTACACGGTGCCGGTCGAAAAACCCGGGACCAGCTTCTCGGAGCCGACCCGGGTGCTCGGCGAGTACCTGCGCGACGTCATGGACGCCAACCCGGCCCGCTTCCGCCTCTTCGGCCCGGACGAAGTGGCCTCCAACCGCTTGCAGTCGGTATTCGAGGTGACCGACCGCCAGTGGGACGCCGAACGC
>JBOGGK010000426.1:0-3888 GCA_050744045.1 Acidimicrobiales bacterium
CCGTAGGGGTCGTCGGTCAGGTAGTAGTCCTTGGCGAGGGCGGCCTGGGCGGCACTGGTCGAGGAAAGAGGTACCTGGTAATTGGACTCGGGCCCCACCGCTTCCTGGTCGGCGTAGCGGAAGAACGGTATGACGTCGTCGTCGCCCACGACCACTACGTAGTGGAGGTTGCCCGCCTGCGGCGCCCGGTAGGTGTTGACGATGCTCTGGATGGCATCGGCCTCGAGGTCCACGGCGTAAGGGCAGGCGAGGTTGGCGGCCGCGTCGGCCTGGGTGGTGGTGTCGTTGACCCAGTTGCTCTGCCCGACGTCCAAAACCACCCCGTTGGTGGCCCGGGCGAGCGCTTCGAGAGCCGGGTAGAGGCCGCCGCTCCCGTTGCCACCGGTGGCGCTGCCGGTGGCGGCGTCATAGGTGGGCGAGACCTGTGGCATGGTGCGGGAGTCGGCGACGACGACAGTGGCGTAGTCGGTCCCTGCCCCGCTTATGGTGCCGCCGGAGGCCGTGGCGTAGCCGTCGTCCGCGTAGGTGGAGAGGTTGCTGGCGCAAGTCGTGCCCGAGGTGGTCACCGTCAGGGTGAACGGGCTCGTGGAGAAGGCGCCGTTGTCCCCGAAAACCTCGACGAAGAAGTTGCCCGTGTCGTTCCAGGTGTTTGCCTGGACCGACTGGTCCGTCCCCCCGGCCTGGGTGGAGACGGCCAGGAGGCTGTCGTCCTCCGCCGCCTGGGCGTCAGCCTGGTCGTTGAAGGGCTGGTCGTTGAACGGGCTGAACAGGACGGGCTGGTCGTTGAAGGGCTGGTCGTTGAAGGGCTGGTCGTTGAAGGGGCTGAACGTCGCCGCGCTCGCGTTGTTGCCCGGGTCCTCGGCTTCGAGCGCCACCAGGTTGGGTGCCGAGGCGGTGTCTGCGTCGTAGACCTGCTTTATGTCGGAGAACAACGCCACCTTGTAGGAGGCGGGGACGTCGTCCAGGCCGACGGAGACCTGCTCTCCGGGGAGGACCGGGAAGTCGTACCACAGGGGCTCGCCGGAGAAGTTGATGGTGCCCGGGGTGCTCGCGGTGGCCGCCCCGGGCGGGTCGGACAGGGTGAGCCCCTGTGCCGTCGCCCAAGAAGTGTTCCCCGGGGCCAGCGACGCCGTGGGGACGGCCGCCACATCGTCGACGAGGTCGCCCACGGTGCAGTTGATGTCGTCGTTGAGATCTTGGCCATTTGCGCAGTCGACGTCACTGTTGGTGTCGACGAACGCCAGCGTCGTGGCCGACGAGCTGGCGGTGACGTCGTAAGTGGCGAGCACCCAGGAACTGCCCCCTTGGAGGTCCGGGGCCACGGCGGTCCCGCCCCAGTCCACCGCCATCGTGTTGTCCGAGGGCAGCGACCCGGGGGTGGCTTGGTAAGCGAAGGTGAGCGTGTACTGGGCGCCGGGGACGGTGGCGATCGTCTGGGTGACGCCGCTCACGCAGTCGGGGGCCAGTTCCACGTACTGAGACCCGTCGTACGGCGTTACCGACCCGCCGGGGCCATGGTACTGACCGGGGTTGGTGCCCTGCAGCTCGATGCTCTCGTCGGGGACGGCGCAGGTTGTCGTGGGCGACCAGCCTGGGATCGAAGACTGCCAGTCCGTCCCCGCGCCGGCGGTGAACTCAGGGTCCTCGAAGCTGCCGTTGCCGACCAGCTCGTCGCTGCTGACAGTGACGCTCACCGCCGGCGAGGACGGCCCCACCGTGGTGCCGGAAACCTCGAGGGCGGTCAGGCTGTGGGAGGTACCGGCGAGGAGGTCCACCTCGGCGCTCCACGAGCCGCTGGAGGGGTCGGACCGAGCCTCGCCCACCCAGTAGCTGTCGTCCGCCACCACGACCTCGCTGCCAGGGTCGGCCGTGCCCGTGACCTCGACGGTCGGCGTCGGCTCTTGCGCCCCGCTCGACGGGCTCGTGATCACGGGCGCCGCCAGCGAAGGCACGCCCTGGGCGCCGGCAGGAGGTGCGGCGATGACCCCTGAGGTCGCGGTCACCGCCAACCCGGCCGCGAGGACGAGCCCCGCCAAGCGGGCCTTGGGGCGCCAGTGCACGGGGCTAGCCATCTCGGGTACCTCCAGTAAGGGTGGGGAGGAACGGTAGCTCGCCGCGGGGGCCCTTGCAAGGAGCAACACCCTTCAGCTCCTCCGTCCGGACTGGGAGCGAGCCTACGGGCACCCTACGTGGGGCAGCTGGGCTGGCTAAGTGGCGGCCGGCTGGGCTGGCTCCAGGCAGAGGCTCAGCGCCAGTTCCTGGGCCGTGCTCTCTTCCAGGGCGAGCCCGGCGGCGTGCTCCTCACCTGCCGCCGGGCCGAGGCGGGCGCGAGCCCCCGCCAGGCAGAGATCCAGCTTTTCCTGCTCGTAGTCCAGCCTCGACGACCCGATGCGGGCACGGAGCGAGTCGGCCGCCCCCAGGAGGCGGAGGGCTGCCCGGGGCTCGTCGCGGGCGACCAGCATCGCCACGTCTTCGTAGAGCAGGCACAGGGACCTCCGGTCGGCCGTACCGGCATAGGTCGGCAAAGCTTCGGCATAGTGCGCCCCGGCGGCGCCGTCCCCGAGCTCGCGGAGCGCGTTCGCCAGGTTGTGCCTGGCGTTCGCTACCGAGAAGGCGTCGCCGATCTCGAGCTGTGCGGACAACGCGGCCTCGAAGTGGGCCCTGGCCCCGTCATTGTCGCCGCGAAGGTACGAGATCATGCCCATGTTGGCCTCCGAGACGCCGACTCCCCAACGGTCGGCGAGCTCGCGGCGAAGGGCGAGCGCCTCCGCGCTCAATTGTTGGGCGACGTCGTAGCGCCGTTGGTGGGCGGCGGCGATCGAAAGGTTGTCGAGCAACGTCGCCTCCGAGCGGCGGTCGCCGAGGGCCCTGCGGAGCTCGAGGCTCCGCTCGAAATGCGCCCAGGCCTCTTCCGGTGACCCCCTCTGGTTGGCGATGACCCCGCGGACGTGGGCGACCCGGCCCTCCCCCGCCGCGTCCCCGACCCGGCCGAAGAGCCGGCCCGCGGCGTCGAGCTCCGCGACCGCCTCGTCGTAACGGCCCTGCCTGCGCATCGGGCTCGCCCGGTGGGCACGCGCCCAAGCTTGCGTGCCCAGGTCGCCGCCCTCCTCGGCGAGCCTAAGCGCCTCTCCGTAAGCTTTCTCGGACTCGGCCCAGGTGCCTTGGAGCTCCAGGACCCGGCCCAGTTTGATCAGCACCTGCCCCTTGTCCTCGGTGCCCGGCAAGCCTGCCAGCTTGCGGAAGTACGCCACCGCCGACTCGTTGGCGTAGCGGGCCTCTGCCGCATCGCCGGCGCGTGCCAGGTACTCGCGCTTTTTTTCTTCCTCCTGGCTGTGCCAGAAGTGGTGGGCGAGCAGGTCGAGAGCCTCTGGCTCGGTCGCTTCCAGGTAGCACCCGACGCGCCCGTGCACGAGCGCTCGTAACGAGAAGGGCAGGGTCTCGTAGCACGCTTCTTGGATGACGGCGTGCTTGAACGCGTACGACCCCGCGCTGGCGCGTCCGGGGACCACCAGGCCAGCGGCGCAGATGCGGCGCAACGAACCCGCCACCTGGCGCGCCGTGCCGAGCTCGGGGTAGCTCCCGGTCAACGTCTGCACCGAGAACTCGCGCCCCACGACGCTCGCCACTTTGAGGGTGCGCCGGGAGGCCTCCGCCAGCGTGTCGACGCGCGACAGCACGAGGCTGGCCAGGCTCTCTGGGAGCTCGACAGAGGAGGCTTTGTCGTCGGAGGGGCTCATGCCCGTGGCGTGCAGGTAGTTGACCAGCTCTTCGAGGTAGAACGGGTTGCCCTCGGCGTGGTCGACCAGGCGCTCGACCAACACCTCGGGCACGGCCGTGCCCGCCCCGTAAAGCTCGGCCAGGCGCGCCCGAGTGAGGGCGCGGCAGCTC
>JBOGGK010000427.1:0-2774 GCA_050744045.1 Acidimicrobiales bacterium
GCCCGGGGCTCGGTACCCCGCTGGTCTTTGACCATCGGCGCGTCGCGGCGGCCGCCCTGGAACGGCTCAGGGGAAAGCTGGCCTACCGTCCTGTGGTCTTCGAGGTTCTCCCCGAGACGTTCACTCTTTCGAGCTTGCAACTGGTGGTCGAGGCGTTGGCGGGCCGGCCGCTGCACAAGCAGAACTTCCGCCGCCTGGTGGCGACGGCCAACCTGGTCGAGCCCACCGGCGAGTCGGACCTGCGGACCGGCGGCCGCCCGGCCGAGCTTTACCGTTTCCGCCGGGAAGTGCTCCGGGAGCGGCCGGCACCAGGGCTCGGCCTCCGGCGCCTCGGCGGGCCCTAAGGCACTCTCCCGGCCAGGCTGAGTGGCGAGGACAGCCTCACTCGAAAGGCCGCGCCGGGGGGTTTCTTCGACTATAGTGGCAATATGCTCAGTGAGAGTATAAGGGAGCGGCAAGGCCCTGCTGGTCCCGCCGCCGCAGCCCCCGGCCCGAGCCACGCCGGCGCCACCGGCCCCGCGGGGCCGGAGGGCCCTGCCGGCTTCGAGCAGTGGGCGGCCGAGGTCCGCCGATTGGCCCGAGGACGCAACGCCGTCCTGCTGGCCCACAATTACCAACTGCCCTGGGTCCAGGACGTGGCCGACCACGTCGGTGACTCCCTCGCCCTGTCCCGCCTGGCAGCGCGCAGCGACGCCGACGTGATCGTGTTCTGCGGCGTGCACTTCATGGCCGAAACGGCCAAACTGCTCGCCCCCTCACGCACCGTGCTCCTGCCCGACCTGCGCGCCGGTTGTTCCCTGGCCGCCACCGTATCGGCCGACGACGTGCGCAAATGGCGTTCTGAGCACCCGAAGGGCCGTGTCGTCGCCTACGTGAACACCTCGGCGGCAGTGAAGGCCGAGTCCGATATCTGCTGCACGTCGTCGAACGCCGTCGAGGTCGTGGAGTCCCTCCCCGAAGGGGGCGAGATCCTGTTCCTCCCCGACATGTTCCTCGGCCAGCACGTGGCCCGGCGCACCGGGCGAGAAATTGACATATGGATGGGCGAGTGCCACGTGCACGCCGCGATATCGCCGGCGGAACTGCGGGAAAAAGTCGCCCGCAACCCGGGTTCTCAACTCTTTGTCCACCCCGAGTGCGGTTGCACCACGAGCGCCTTATGGATGGCCGACAACGGGGACCTGCCCCCCGGGCGCACCCACGTGCTCTCCACCTCGGGCATGGTCCGGGCGGCGCAGTCGCTCGGCGACGGCCACGCGTTGGTGGCAACCGAGACGGGCATCTTGCACCAGTTGCGCAATGCCAACCCCCGGGCCACCTTCGAAGCCGTTTCCCCCCAGGCGGAATGCCCCTACATGAAGATGACCACGCCGCAGCGCCTGCTCGAATGCCTGCGCCATGGGGTGTACGAGGTCGACGTGGAGGGGGAAATTGCCAGCCGGGCGCGCCGTGCCGTGGAGCGGATGATCTCGATCGGTGCGCCCGGCGGGGGCGAGTGAGGTGCAAGCCGACCATGGCGCTCGAGACGCGCTCGACGTCCTGGTGGTCGGTTCGGGTGTGGCCGGCCTTTCGACCGCCATCGCTCTCGCCGGCCGCCGGCGGGTGGCCGTGGTCTCCAAAGAAGTGGAGGGCGGGGGTAGCACCGTGCTCGCCCAGGGAGGGATCGCGGCCGCCCTGGCCCCGGGCGACAGTTGGGCCGCCCATGCTGCGGACACCGTGGCCGCGGCGGCAGGCCTGGGTGACCCCGAGGTAGCGGGAGCCGTAACTGCTGAGGCAGCCGAAGCCGTCGGCATGCTCGCCCGCCTCGGCGTCCGCTTCGACGCCGGGGCCCTGGCGCGCGAGGGCGGGCACAGCGCCGCCCGGGTCGTGCACGCCCGGGGCGACGCCACCGGGGCCGAGATTTCTCATGCCCTCCTCCATGCTGCCCGCAGTCGCGACGTCGCCGTCGTGGCGGGGGTGTTCCTGGTGGACCTGCTCCTCGCCCGGGGGGGCAGCCGGGTCGTCGGGGCTTTGCTGTGGGACAGCCGGACGGCGTGCTTCGAAAAGGTGCGGGCCACCACGGTGGTCCTGGCCACCGGGGGTTACGGCCATTTGTGGGCGGGGACGACCAGCCCCCCGGCGTGCAGTGGCGACGGGCTGGCGGCGGCCCTGCGAGCGGGGGCGCAGGTGGCCGACCTCGAGTTCGTGCAGTTCCACCCGACGGGCATGCTCCTCGGGCGAGACCCGCGGCCTCTTGCATCAGAAGCCCTGCGCGGTGCCGGCGCCAGGCTGAGGGACTCGAACGGGGAGTACCTGCACCCCGCCAGTCCGCCCGGGAAGGGAGACCTGGAGCCGAGGGACGTGGTCAGCCGTTCGATGGCCCGCCGCATGAGCTGCCTCCGGAGCGAGCAGTGCTGGCTCGACGCCACCGCGCTCGGCCCCGAAGCGCTGGAAAGGCACTTCCCGACCTTTGTCTCCGCCTGCCGGGCCGCCGGGATATTGCCCGAGCGCGATTGGGCCCCGGTCTCGCCTACGGCGCACTACACGATGGGCGGGGTGCTCACCGACGGCGCGGGCAGGACCACCCTAGAGGGGCTGATGGCGGTCGGGGAGGTCGCTTGCAGCGGTCTGCACGGGGCCAACCGGCTGGCGTCCAACTCCCTCTTGGAAGGGGCGGTGATCGGCCGGCGTGCCGCCCGGGCGGTCCTGGCCGACGCTCCAGGGCCGGTGGCACCCCGAGGCGCGGTCCCCGTCGACGAGTTGGCGGCCGGTCCCGGGCCGGAGAAAGCCGCGAG
>JBOGGK010000428.1:0-6854 GCA_050744045.1 Acidimicrobiales bacterium
GGCGAGGAGCACCTCGCGCGGGCCGGCGGCCGCCGCCCAGCTCGCCAGGGCCGGGCGGGCGGCCCGGAGGGCGCCCAGGCCCCGGGCGACGCCCCGCAGGCCGGCAACCGAGAACAGCTCCTCGCCCGCGGTGTCCGATATCGCCCTCACCACTGCCATGGGCATTTCCAGCCGGCGAGCGACAGCGGTCGACTCCATGTCCACGGCGAGCGCGCCCAGGGCCTCCAGGCGAGCGCGCTCGGCTCCGGTAACTATGTGGTCGGTGCTGGCTACGGTGCCCGTGCGGGCGCGCAGGCCTGCCCGTGCCAGCTCGGCGGCCAGCAGGGGGGCGGTGGGAAGGCAGGCCACCTGCGCCCCGTGGGAGTCGATGAGGCGGTCGGCCACGACGACGTCGCCTGGTGCCAGGGCCGCCCCGAGACCGCCCGCCAGACCGGCCAGGGCCACTGCCTGGTCCGGGCAGGTAATAGCGGCCTCGGCCGCTGCCGCCGCTCTCGCCAGGCCCATGCCAGTCCGCTTGACGACGACGTCCACTCCTTGGAGGCGTGAACGGCTGGCCGGGCCCAGTGCCAGGGCCTCGATGCGCATAGGTGCCAGCACGAGAAGGGTTTTCACCGGGCCGGCCCCGGTCCCGTGCCGAGCAGGTAACGGCCGAGGGCCGTCAGGGGGAAGACGTGGCGGTAGAGGTGGTAGTTCAAGGAGAAGTCCCAGGGAAAGCCGGTGCCCGTGAACCAGGGCTCGTCCCAGGTCCCACCGCACTGGTGGCGGACGAGCCACTCGACGCCCCGGGCGGTAGCCGGGTCGTCGCGGCACCCGGCGGCGAGCAGCCCGATGAGCGCCCAGGCGGTCTGGGACGCCGTCGAGGCACCGAAGCCGCGCCAACCCGGCTCGACGTACGAGCGCAGGTCCTCCCCCCAGCCCCCGTCGGCGTTCTGATGCTCGAGGAGCCAGCGAGCGCCGTCGGCCACGCGGGGGTCCTTGGTGGGCACACCGGCGGCGACGAGGGCAGGCAACGCCGACCACCCCGTGCCGTACACGTAGTTGACCCCCCAACGGCCCCAGTAGGAGCCGTCGGGCTCCTGATGGGCCGAGAGCCAGTCGAGGCCTCGCGCCAGCGCTTCCGCCCAGGGCCCGCTGCTGCCGGCGCCGGGCTCGCCGGCCAGCATCTCGACCACGTGAGCGGTGACGTCCGCGGTCGGGGGGTCGATGACCTCACCGAAGTCGAAAAAGGGCAACCGCCTGGGGAGGTCGGAGTCGTTGTCGACGTCGAAGGCGCCCCAGCCCCCGTCGCGGGACTGCATGCCCACCACCCAATCGACCGCCCGCCGGCAGGCGGCTTCGTTCCGGGGGCGGGCGAGCGTCCGGCGCAGGGCGAGGACGACCTCGGCGGTGTCGTCGATGTCTGGGTAACGGCCATTGGCGAACTCGAAAGCCCAGCCCCCAGGGGCGAGGCCCGGCCGGCGCACCGACCAGTCGCCGGCGACGGTCACCTCTTTCTCCAAAAGCCAGCTTTGGGCTGCTTCGACCGCAGGGTCGGCGGCCGGAGCCCCGGCGTCGCGAAGGGCGATCAGCGCCAGGGCGGTGTCCCAGACCGGCGACTGGCAGGCCTCGATGCGGCGCCCCTGGTCGTCTTCGAGGGTGAAAGCAGCCAGCCCGGCGAGGGCGGCGGCGACCACGGGATGGTCGAGGGCGTAGCCCTGGAGCACCAAGGCGATGGTCGAGTAGACCATGGGCGGTTGGATCCCGCCCCAGGAACCGTCGACCTCCTGACGGGCCACGATCCAGCGTTCGGCCTCGCGCAGGGCGGCGCGGCGAATGGCCCGCTTGGGCCAGGCGTTCGACGCCTCCCAAACGTGTAGCGCCCTGTCGAGGGCCAAAAGGGTGGTACTCAAAGCCCCCGGGCGCCGGCGGCGGGGCGGTAACCCGGACCGGAGCTCGGCGATGTCGAACGGCAGCGGCCGGCAGGGCCGGTGGGCGGATATCACCGAGAGGGCCACGATGCTCTGGCGGGCCCAGCAGGCGAACGACCAGATCGACAGCGGCCAGTTCGGGGGCACGAACACGAGCTCGGGCGGCACCACGGGCAGGTCGTCCCAGTCCCAGCGCCCGACCATGGCCAGCCACACGTGGGTGAACACCCGCGCCGACTCGGCCCCGCCTCGCTCGCGCACCCAGGCCGCCGCCCGCTGCATGTGGGGTTCCCCGGGCCGGTCGCCGGCCAGGCGCAAAGCGACGTATGCCTCGACGGTGGCAGACAGCTCGCCGGGCCCTCGGTAGAAGGTTGCCCAGGGCCCGTCCGGGCGCTGTTGGGAGCGGATGCGGGCGGCTGCCGCGGCCGTCGTGTGCTGGTCCGGGATGCCGAGGAAGTGGCGGAGAAGGACGTCCTCGGCGTCCATGGTCACGTTGGTCTCGAGCTCCCCTTTCCACCAGCCCTCGGGCGACTGGAGGGCCTTCAGGTGCTCGCAGGCGTGGGCCATAGCCTCCCGGGCTCGAGCTTCGAGGGTGCCGGCGACCGGGGCGTCGGCCGCCGCGAGCACGGGTGGCTCGTCGCCGCGGCCCGGCCTGTCCGGGGGGGCGGCGAGGAGGGTCACGATTCGCGCTCCACCACGTAAACGGCGAGGTCGGCGAGGGCCCGGCGGGGCAAGGCAGACAGGCGGGCGCGCTCGAGCGACCCCAGGGCGGCGTCGAGGTGCGCCTTGGCCCGGGCGGCCGTCCATTCCCGGCCCCCGCACGCTTCTACCAGCCAGGTCGCCCGCGCCACTTCCTCGGCATTGAGCGGCTTGGGGCCGGCGGGCGCCCAGTCCGGTCCCCGGGATGGCAAAGTGGCCAAGGGCTTGCCGTGAGCCGGGCGGCCCGAAGAGCCGTTGGAGGACCCATTGGCCCGCGGACCGCTTGTTATCGGGACGCTTGTTACCGGGACGCTTGTTACCGCTCGGGGCAGGCCGAAAAGGAGCCCGTCGAGCTCTCGGGCCTCGTCGTCGCCTGCGGCCAGGGCGGCCACTATCGGCATCGACTTCTTGCGCTGGCGGATGTCGTTGCCGGCCGGCTTGCCGGTCGTGGCCGGGTCGCCCCAGATCCCGAGGAGGTCGTCCACGGCCTGGAAGGCGACCCCGAGGTGGCGGCCGAAGTCACGCAGCGCCCGCACGGTGGCGGGTGGGGCGCCCGAGAGGATGGCGCCGATGGAGGCGGCACAGCCGAGCAGTGCACCAGTCTTGGCCGTCGACATCGCCATGCATTCTTCGACGCTCACGTTGCGCCGCTTCTCGAAGGCGAGGTCGTCGGCTTGGCCGGCGATCATCTCCGCCGTGGCCTTGCCGAGCGCGGCAGCGGCGGCGGGGGCGGCCGGGTTATCGGTGCCCAGCAGCACCTCGGTGGCCAGGGTGGCCAGGGCATCCCCGGCCAGGAGGGCCATGGAGGGGGACCACAACGCCCAGACCGTCGGGCGGTGCCGGCGCTCGAGGTCACCGTCCATGAGGTCGTCGTGCACGAGCGAGAAGTTGTGCACCAACTCGACGGCGACGCCGCCGGGTGCTCCCACTTCGGCGCCCGCCCAGGCTGCTTCGGCCGAGAGCATGGCGAGAGCCGGGCGTATGCCTTTGCCCCCCAGTACCTCGATCGGTTGGCCCTCTGCGTCGGTCCAGCCGAGGTGGTAGCTGACCACCTTACGGATGCTCGGCACCAGCCGGTCGACGGCTTCGCGCATCAGCGGTTGGGTCAGGTCGCGGGCTCGGCCGAGCACATCGGCGACCGCTGTGGTGGGTGTCACGGATCCTCCTCGGTCTGCGCCGGCAGTGCCCGGCGCCCTCGTGCCTCTCCGGGGGTGCGAGCGAGCATCAGGCCGCCCCCGGTAATGCAGGCAGCCACCTGCGCTGCCCGGTCGCGACCAGCACGGCCCTGGCCGCGGCCAGCCCGCTGCGTACGGCGCCCTCCATCGTCGGTGGCCAGCCGGTCGAGGTCCATGCCCCGGCCACGGCGAGCCCGGGCAGCCCGGTGCGGGGGGCCGAGCGGTGCCGGGCGGACCCGGGCAACGCCCGGAACGTGGCGTGGTGCTCCCGGGTCACGAAAGTGCTCAGTACCTCTGCCTGCCTGGCCCGGGGGAAAAGCAGGCGCAGGGCGGCCACGACCTGCTGGCCGAGCTCGTCTGGCCGGGCCCCGATGCAGCCGTCGGCGGCCGATATGGACACCGCCAGGTACTGGCCCCGCCCCGCGCCCGACGAGGACGTGCGGTCGAACACCCATTGGGCGAGCGTCCCGAGGCCGGCCGCCAGCGGTACCGCCATCACCTGCCGGTCGAAGTGCACGTGCACGTTCACTATGGGCGAGCTCGCCAACGCCGATGGCCGCGCCGCGCCAAGTACCCCGGCCGGGAGCACCTCCTCGGTGCAGTAGTGGGGGAGGGCGACGATGACCCCATCCGCCTCTAGTTCCCCGCCGGAGGTCCGGATAACCAGCCCCCGGGGAGCCCCCTCTCCCGCGCCTCGGACGGGCCAGCGCTCCACTCGCCGGGCGGCGTCGCCCAAGTGCACGGCGACCCCCGCCTTGTGTAGGGCACGGGCGCTCCGTTCGCCGTGCAACTGGCCGAGGGGGACCCGGCTCCAGCCGATGTCGCCGCCGGCGCAGTCGCGGAGCAGGCCCGTCTGGAAGACCTTGGCCGCCATGGCCAGCGACGCCTCCTGGGCCCGCAGGTTGACGGTCGGCAGGCAGATCAGGTCCCAGAGGGCGGCGACCGCCGCCGGGCCCTGGTGGTGGCGGGCCAGCCAAGCGGCGAAAGTCTGGTTGTCCAGGTCGGGGTCGTCCAGGTCGAGGCGGGACAGGGCCAGAGCGGCAGGCCCCAGCAAGGCCCGGGGGCCGGGGGGCAACATGCGGTAGCCGAGCAGGCAACGGGCCAGGTGGAAAGGGGCGCGGGCCCTGTCGCGGCGCAGGGTGGCCCGCTCTGGCCCCGCACCCGGGCTCTGGCTGGTCCGGGGCCGCAGGACGGTGAGGTCGAGGCGCTCTTGCAGGCAGACGTCGCCCGCCGAGCCGATCCGGTCGAGGAACTCCAGGTAAGCAGTGCAACAACGCAAAAAGACGTGCTGGCCGTTGTCCATCGTCAAGCCCTCGTGGGAAAACGACCACGTGAGCCCGCCCAGGCGTGCTCGCTTTTCCAGCAGCGTCACCTTGGCACCGGCGTCGGCACAGGCGAGGGCAGCGGCGGTGCCGGCGAGCCCGCCCCCCACCACCGCGATGCGTGCTCCCTCGGGGGGTGGGGCAACAGCCCCCTCTGCGGCGCCCCTTGCGAGGGGGCGCTCGAGCACCCTCGCCTGCCCTCCGGTCATGGCCTGCCCCGGGAGAGGCCAGCCCGGTCAGGCCACGCACCGGCCAGGGCGAGGGCGGCGACGGCCGCTTTTTCGCCCGCAGAAAGGCCAACCCTCCGCCACATGACCGCGTCGGGCCGGGAGCGGATCTTGTCCAGGAGACGGCGGTAGATACCGGCCATCGCTGCGGTGCAGGCGCGGCTGCGATGGTCGAGCAGGTGGAGCAGGGGCATGCCCCGTTCGTACCACTGCGCCGCCCGGGCCGATTCGAAGCACACGAGCGCCATCAGGTCGTCGGTGCTCCCTTCCAGGTGGGGGCCGACCCCGAAGCGCTCGAGGTCCTCCCGGGGTAGGTAGACCCGGCCCATCAAGTCTCGGTCCTCGGCCAGGTCTCTCAGGATGTTGGTCAACTGCAGGGCCACTCCCAGGGCGTCTGCGAGCGGCTCGGCCAGTTGGTCGTCGGCACTGCCGTATATGGCCAGCGACAGGCGCCCGATCGTGCCGGCCACCCGCCGACAGTACTCGACCAGGTGGTCGAAGTTGTCGTATTGCCGTCCCGCCAGGTCCCACTCGCACCCCTCGACGAGCTCTTCGAGGGCGGCCACCGGCAAGGGGAACTGGCGGGCGGCGTCCACCAGCGCCATCAGCACGGGGTCGCCAGGAGGAGCGCTGACGGAACGCTCGGTGGCCGCTTTGGCGACCATCGCGAGTGAGCCGCGCACCTGGGCCAGCGCCGAGAGGCGTGAGCTCGTCGCTGCCTCGCGATAGAGGTCGTCGCCCACGTCGTCGATGCGCCGGGCCATGGCGTAAAGGGCGCACATCGCGGCCCGCTTGCGGGGCGGCAGCAGTCGGATGCCATAGTAGAAATTGCGGGCACGCGAGCGGGTGATGCGCTCGCAGTGGCTGTAGGCCAGGCTCAGCGCGGCGTCGGCTGTCACACCGTCTCCCGGGAGGCGACTGTCCGGGCGGCGCCGGTGGCGGGGCGGGCACCGAGGAGCAGGCGGCCCAGGTGGCCGGCGAAGCGGCGCGGGGCGGGCCGAGGCGTGTCGGCGAAGATGTCGAAGTCCACCACAGCCAGGGCGTCGAGGGCGGCGTGCCCGCCGGCGACAAAACCGGCCACGGCGAAGCGCAGCCGCCCGGGCAGGCTCGCCACCAAGGGTGTGCCGTCTTCCAGCATGCGCCGGGCGCGCGCCGACTCGAAGGCCATCAGCGCCCGGCAGGAAGCCGAAGAACCGCCCGGCGCCCCCCGCTTGCGGCGGTCGACATAGTCCGTCGGTGGGGGCAGCAGCTCCTGGTCGGTCACGCCGAAGCGCCCCATGTCTGCCTGGGGCAGGTAGACCCGGCCCGTTACGGCGTCTTCGGCCACGTCCTGCCAGTGCTCTACCAGTTGTAGGGCAGTGCAGACGGCGTCGGACCAGGCGGTGCGCTCGGGCGTGGCCATCCCGAAGATCTCGAGCACCATCCGCCCTACCGGGTTGGCCGACAGCCGGCAATAGCCGACGAGGTCGTCAAGCGAGTCGTAGCGCGATACCGACTGGTCCTGCCGGTTGGCCTGTACGAGGT
>JBOGGK010000429.1:0-3725 GCA_050744045.1 Acidimicrobiales bacterium
GGAAGGCCCAGCTCCTCGGCCAGACGGAATAACCGCCTGGCCTTTCGGAACCCCGCGGGGCGCGCAAGGGCCGTACCCGGCCCCTCGTGCACCTGCGCAACTACCGCCGCTGGCGTACCCAGGAACCGACAAATCGCACTGAGGCAGGAAGGGTCATCCTCCCCGCCGGCGCCGTCGCCATGAAGGACCGTCAAGTCCGTGGCACAAGAGGCAAGGACCTCATGAGAGCCCAGCCTTCCCGCTTCCCGGGCACGGGCCACGGTCTCCCGCTCCCTCGGCCGCATGCCGCGAGAACCGTCCGCCAAGGAGGCTCTCGGCGGCGACGCCGGGGCGGAGCGGACCACCTCCAAGATCCGGACGACCCTTTCACGCAGTTCCCCCACCGGGAAAACGTCGTCCAACCCACCGATGGCGAGCAGGTCCTCGGCTTGCGGGGCCCTCGTCACAGGCGGGCCAGTACCGAAGGACCGCACGGCTCTCGAGGCGGTACCGGGCAGGGCGTGAGGCGTGGAGAACTCGAAGGTCCCTAACAAGCCCCAAGAAGCGAGGATCCCCCCCACGGCGGGGTGCGAGAGGTACAGGACCAGGCACCCCCCGCTATCCCGGTAACGTCGCGCGGCCGCCGCGGTCTTCGCCATCTGGGCCAGGGCAACGGGCCCCTCCTGTACCCTGACCCCTCCCGAGGCGGCAACGGCCACCGTTGGCAGGCGGAGGGCTGTGGCCCGCTCCAAGGCGGCGGCGATGCGCTCACCTGCCACCACGCCCATGGTCCCCGCCATGAACCCCGGCTCGCTCAAAACCAAAGCGACGGCACGCCCCTCTACTGTGGCCTTCCCGGTCAGCACCGACTCGGAGGCGCCCGACCGGGCCGACTCCTGCTCCAGCCGCTCGGTGTAACCCACGGAGCCGGTGAACTCGAGCAGGTCGGTCGAGGTGACCTCGGTGTCCCATGAAACGAAGCTCAACGGGTCCACCAGCGTGTCCAGCACGGCCCCCGTCGACATCGCAGCCGTGAGGACCGCCCCGGGGCTCGTTTCACCCTCCCCACCGCCCTCGCTCGCCGCTGCCCCGTCCTCCTTGGCGCCCTGTGAGTACCGTTGATCGAGCCATTTCTTTACCGCCGCCGTGTGCTCGCCAAGCCGAGGAGGGGCGAGATGGCGGTGGCGCATGCCGTGCTCCATCCGGAGCGCGGGGCCAGGCAGTCTGAGCAAGCCCAGGGTTGGGTGCTCGGTCTCGACCACGAGGCCCTGCGACAGCACCTGAGACGAGGCGTAGACGCTGTCCAAAGTCTTGATCTCGCCGACCGGGACGCCCACTTCGGTTAGGCGAGACAACCAGTGGGCGAGGTCTTCCTGTCCGAACCTGTCCTCCAGGAGCCCCTCGAGAGCCTCGCGATGGGCTTGCCGCCGGGCGTTGTCGGCGAACCGGCTGTCGTCGGGGTCGAGGCCCACCAATGGGGCGAAGGACCGCCACAAGGCGTCATTGCCCACCGCCACCTGCAGCATGCCGTCACGGCAATGGAAAGCGCCGTAGGGCGCCACCGTGGGATGGTGGTTGCCCTGCGGGGACGGCACCTGTCCAGCCAGCAGCCAACGCGTCCCCTGAAAGCTGTGCACAGCGACGCTGCTCGCCAGGAGGGAGGCGTTGACTACTTGTCCTTCGCCGGTACTGGCCCGCTGGTGTAGGGCGGCGACGACCCCGAGCGCGCCAAAGATCCCAGTTAGGAGGTCGGAGACCGGTAAGCCCATCCGCTGGGGGTGCTCGGGGTCCTCCCCCGTCAAGCTCATAAGCCCGGCTTCCCCCTGGACGATCTGATCGTAGCCAGGCCGGGACGCCTCGGGCCCATCAGGCCCGAAACCGCTGATGGAGAGGATGATCAAGTGGGGGTGAGTGCCCCGCATGGCTTGGTGGCCGAGCCCGAGCCTGTCCAAGACCCCGGGGCGGAAGTTCTCCACCAGCACGTCGGCTCTGTCGAGGAGTGCCTCTAGCATGGGCCTGTCGCCCGCGGACTTGAGGTCGAGGACGATCGACTCTTTGTTGCGGTTGGCACTCAAGTAGTAGGTGCTCTCGAGTTGACCGGGAGGGCCTATGAAAGGCGGGCCCCAGTGCCGGGTGTCGTCTCCTCCACCCGGCCGCTCGACCTTGATCACGCGGGCGCCCAGGTCGGAGAGGAGCATGGCTGCGTAGGGGCCGGCCAGGACGCGGGACAGGTCGAGCACCAGCAGATCTCCCAGAGCCCCTTCTGGCGCTGACGAACTCTGTGGAGTGCCCATACCCCTGCACCTTCCCCTCTAGTGGTCCATTCACTGTGTCTATGGGTGAGCCTAAGGCTTGTTGACTGAGCGTGTCAATGCGCGACGAAGTAGGCTTGGTCTATGACCTCGGCGCCAGGCAAAAGCGGGGAGCTCCGTCCAGCCCGCCGGGTACGGCTCTACGAACAACTGGAACGGCAGTTACGGAGGTACATCCGGGACGCCGGCCTGAAGCCTGGAGACCGGTTCCCAACCGAGCGAGAGCTGGCGGAGCAACTGGCCGTGAGCCGCACTTCCGTGCGCCAGGCAATAGTTTCTCTCCAGGTCCAAGGCCTGGTTGATGTGAGGCATGGGGACGGCATGTACGTCCGACGGCTAGATGGCCTTCTCGAGCCTCCGGCAGAGCTGCTGGAGCGCCGCCGGCGCCTGCCCGAGATCCTGGAGGCCCGGGACACTTTGGAATGTCGCTTGGCTGCCCTGGCGGCCGAGCGCCGGACCGCGGAGGACCTGGCTGCCATCTACCGCGGCCTTGACCAGATGCAAGAGGAAATTGCCCGCGGTGACCTCGGCACCGATGGTGACGCTATCTTTCATCACGCGGTGACAATGGCGGCCAAGAACGAGGTATTGGTCCATCTGATGTCTGTCATACAAGAGCCCATCACCGAGTCCAGGTTCGAATCTTTGAGCGAACCTGGGCGCCCTCGGCGGTCCCTCGCGGCTCATCGTCGCATCGCCGACGCGATCCAACTCGGCGACGCCCGGGCGGCCGCCCACGCCATGCACCGGCACATCAAGCTGGTGTCGGACGTAGCTCTGCTGCGCTGGCGGGTCGACTCCGACTGAGCGCATCAGCATCGTTCGATGGTGGTGACGGGCTCGGTCCCAGTGGCGGGCAAACTCCTCGACGCCTGGGCCGTAAGCTCGCGCTACCTGCTCGACCAGCTGACGCCGGAGCGGTGCTGGCCGGGTAGGGACGCGCCGGCACGCCGACGTCTCCGAGCCGCTCACCAGGGAGATAGACGACCAGGCCAACGGCACCGAGCGCAGCTCGGTCTCCCGGCACTGGAAGCGGGCCACCGAGGCCGCCCTGGCCGGGCTCATGGCCCGGGACCCGTCTGGCCCCGAGGTCGCGGTGCTCATGGTGGAACGGCATCGAGGTGCCGCCCAGTGCTGTGCGGCCGCCCTCCTCGTCACCGACAACGACACCAAGGTGCCAGTGGGCCTCTGGCTCGGCGACACCGAGAACAAGACCGTTGTCACCGCGCTGCTGGCCGACCTCGTGACCCGGGGGCTGTCAGCCGAAGGGGGCCTGCTCGTCGTGATGGACGGCGCCAAGGCGCTCGCGACGGGCGGCGAGAAAGTCCTTGGCGAAAAAGCCCTTGGGCAACGGTGCACTTTGTACAAGCGGCGCAACGTCAAAGGGTTGCCCCAAAAGGCGGCGACGCCGATCGTCGCCGAGGTGGCCACCGT
>JBOGGK010000430.1:0-2835 GCA_050744045.1 Acidimicrobiales bacterium
GGCCGCCGTCGCCGCCGGGGGCAGCAGTGCTGGCGAACGGGCCCGGCACGGGAGCCGGCCCGCCCGCGAACACGACCTTGTTGAAGATGACGAACTTCACCACCCAAACCACGCCGTAGGCGAACAAAGACGCCGCCATTATGGCGAGCGCCCGGCCGAGCCCGGTCACGCCGTCGGAGCGGCAGATGTCGTCGGCCACCTGGACGGTCGCGGTGGAAGCCAGGTAGCCGACCACCGTCAACGCCCAAAAAGGCACGACTTCTCGCCACATATGGCTCTTGCCGCTCTTGCCCCATGCCCATTTCCGGTTGAGCTCGTAGGAGGCGGGGGTGGCAGCGAGAGCCCCGAGGGTGTTGGCGAGGATGCCAGAAAAATGAAGCAGGCCGGCGCAGATCAGGATCGTCACCTGGCTTATGACGATGGCAACGCCCGAGACCATCGAGTACCTGATGAAGCGGTGGATGGACTTGTCGCCGCGTGCTGGGAGCAGTACCCGCTGGACAATAGGGATGCCGAACAGCCAGCGCCAGGCTTTCGACCTCATCAGGCGGTCCAGCAGCGAGGCGCGCCTGGCGCTCGGCGGCGCACCGTTCGGGCTTCCAGGCACCTCGCTATTGTACTGGGAGCCGGGGCCCAGTCACCTCGGCGCCCGCCGTGGCCCAGGTGCCCGGGCACTTTCGACCTGCTCGGAGCGCCCTGGTTGGCCTAGCATCGTGCTCCCATGGCCAAGCCGGAAGTCCTGACCCCCCAAGCGGACGATTTCCCCCAGTGGTACCAGGACGTGATCGCGAAGGCCGAGCTGGCCGAGGGGGGCCCCGTGCGGGGGACGATCGTCATACGTCCCTATGGGTACGCGATCTGGGAGCGCATGCAGGCGGAAATGGACGCCCGCATAAAGGCGGCCGGCGCCCGCAACGCCTATTTCCCCTTGTTCATCCCCGACAGCTACTTCCACCGCGAGGCCGAGCACGTGGAAGGCTTCAGCCCCGAGCTCGCCGTAGTCACCCATGGGGGCGGGAAGAAATTGGAAGAGCCGGTGGTGGTGCGCCCGACCAGCGAGACCATCATCGACTCGTTCCTGGCCAAGTGGATCCAGAGCTACCGGGACCTGCCCCTGCTCGTCAACCAGTGGGCCAACGTCGTGCGCTGGGAGCTCCGGCCGCGGCTGTTCCTGCGGACCACCGAGTTCCTTTGGCAAGAGGGCCACACCGCCCACGCCACCGAGGAGGACGCCCACCTTTACGCGCTGCGCGTCCTGCGCGACGTGTACGAGGACTTCATGGTCAGCGTCCTGTCGATACCCGTGCTCGTCGGGCGCAAGACCGTGCGGGAGCGCTTCGCCGGCGCCACCACCACCTGGACCACCGAGGCCATGATGCGCGACGGCAAGGCGCTCCAGATGGGCACCAGCCACGAGCTGGGCCAAGGCTTCGCCAAAGCCTTCGGCATCTCCTTCCTGGACGAGAGCGGCCGGCGGTCCTTCGCCTGGCAGACCTCCTGGGGTTCCTCCACGAGGCTCATGGGCGCGCTGATCATGGCCCACGGGGACGACGCGGGCCTGCGCCTCCCGCCCCAGGTCGCCCCGGTACAGGTCGTAGTGCTGGCCGTGCGCACCGAGGAAGGGGCCGGCGAAGCGGCCGCGTCCCTCGCCCAGGCTCTTCGGGCCGCCGGCCACCGGGTGGAGCTGGACGTCCGCACCGAGCTCTCGTTCGGCCGGCGCGTCGTCGACTGGGAGCTGAAGGGCGTGCCCGTGCGCATCGAAATAGGCCCGCGCGACCTCGCCGCCGGTACCGCCGTGCTCTGCCGGCGGGACGCCAGGACCAAGGGCCCCGTCCGGCTGGACGATGCCGTGGCGGAGGTGGGCCGGGCGCTTGGCGCGAGCCAGGCTGCCCTCTTGGCCGAGGCCCGCCGGCGCACCGAGGAGCGCACGGTGGAGGCGACCGGGCTGGACGAAGCACTCGAGGCGGCCCAATCGGGTTTCGCCGTGCTGCCCGGCAGTGTGCTGGCCGGCCAGGCGCCCGCTGGCGCGGTGCCCACCGGCCAGGTGCCAGCCGGCCGGGTGCCATCGGGTTGGGCGCCATCCGGCGCGGGCGAGGACGGCGGGGATGCAGAAGCCAGGCTCAACGCCAACGGGGTCACTGTCCGGGCGCTCCAACGTCCCGACGGCTCGCTACCGGGCGCCGGAGAAGAGGTTCCCGCCCTGGTCGCCGTCGTAGGCCGCGCTTACTGACGCCCTACCTGCTCTGCCTCCAGGGGCCTGCTCACAGGGGCCTGCCTACCGGGCCTGGCTGATGGCGCCTCCGGGTGAGCGGGCTAGCGGGGTGGGTCGCCCTCCTCGTGGAGCGAGTACCGGTAGACGTTGGTATCGCGCAGCTGGAAGCCCATCTTGTGGTAGAGCTGGTTGGCGGCTTCGCGAGACGCCCGGGTGGTGAGATCGACCGTGCGAGCACCCCCGGCACCGGCCATCTGGAGCGCAGCCACCGTGAGCGCCTCGCCCACCCCCCGACCGCGGGCGACCCCCTCGACGACCACGTCTTGGACCCAGGCCCGCACGCCGGTCGGGATGCGAAAAGTAACGAGCGTGAGCATGCCGACTATGGGCCCGTGGGGGTTTTCGGCGTGAGCGGTAGGCTCGCTTACCCTCTCCATCGCTTCGTCGTCCCGGGCGACGAGCAAGGTCGCCGCCTGGGACGCGACAAGCTCGGCCACTTCGGCGGCGTCGGGGGGGCGGGCCATGCTCGACAGCTGCGGGACCAGGCGCTGGACGGCGGAAACAACCTCGGGGGTGGCCTCCTGAACAGCCGAAACGCGCAGCATTTCCAAAGACTACAGGAC
>JBOGGK010000431.1:0-2617 GCA_050744045.1 Acidimicrobiales bacterium
GGGTTGTGTCCTGATGTTGCTCACGCCCCCGTTCACCCCCTCCCCAGGGCGCAACGGCGACCCGAACATCCCAACCGGCTCCGAGGAAATTGCCGTCGGCACCTACCGCGCTTGGCTGATGCCACGAGGGTACTGGCAGCCGTACGCCATCGACGGCAAGCCGGTCGAGGAGAACGGCCTGGTGGTCCAGAGTGAGGTGGACGACGGCCAGGTCCGTGACCTCGTCATCGGGTGCACCGGCCTGTCGCGCGCCGCCTTCGTCTCGCTCGTAGGCAGGGGGCTGTCCTCTAAATGACGATCGCTCGCCGACCGCAGCGGCACCGTGGGCCAGACGCGTCGGCACGACCCGGGCGCTCGGCCTCCGCCGTCGTCGGGGCCGTCGTTCTCGGCCTCGCCTTTGTCGTTACTGGATGTGGCGGGACCTCGCCAGTCGGCGTGGCCAGGACCGGCTCCACTAAGACGACGAAAGCATCGGCGGCCGCTGCGCAAGCACCGACGTACGAAGAGGCCCTCAAGCACTCGCAGTGCATGCGTGCCCACAGCGTGCCGAACTTCCCTGACCCCGACGCCGAGGGCAACATCAAGATGAGCAGCTCGGGCAGCGGGGTGGACGCGCTCTCGCCGCAGTACCAGGCTGCGGCCAAGGCCTGCCAGAAGCTCGAGCCAACAACCGGGCAGAGCACGTCCCCGCCAGGGGCGCAGCTACTGGGGGAGTGGTTGAAGTACGCCGCATGTATGCGTTCCCACGGCATAATCGACTACCCCGACCCCAAGCCCATCGGCAACTACGGCGTGATGGTCCAGATCCCCAAGTCGCTCCACATCGACCAGGGCTCGCCGCAGTTCCTGCCTGCCAACAAGGCTTGTCAGCCGTTGCTGAAGGGCAACGGCCGCGGCGGGTAGTAGCAAGGGCGAGGCACGCGATGGCCGACGCGCACACGGCGTCGGAGGGAGGCCGGGCCGCAAGTGCTTAACGGGCACGGTAACCAGACTGGCTTATTGATCGTAGAGGCAGCTCACCTGGCCGCTGCCAGTGGCGCCTTCCTCACCGGCGTCAGCGAGTAGCTGGTCAGTCGGGGCGAAGCCGAATCCAGCTCCCCAGTGCCTCCCCGGGCTCCGGGTAACAACCATTCTGTACATGTCAAAGAAGCGTTGCTCCGCAACGAGAATCGCGGGTAGACCCAAGACGCGTGGGTGAGGCGCCAGGGCTCACGGGGCCTTCTGGAACGGTGCCCGAGGCGGAGCCCCGCACGCCTTCGCTGCAGCTGGGTACCCCGGCTCGTTCTCGACGGCCTCGAGAACGTCCAACTGGCCTTTGCCATTGGGGTCGGGAAAGCCCACGACCCCGTGGGCGCGCATGCAGTCCGCCTCCTCGAGGTATACCTTGATGTACCGCTCGATCTCGGCGTGGGACTCTACCCACCCGCCAGCGAGCGCGTACTTACGGCAGGGGCCGCCGTTGGTGTACTTCGCGAGCGCCTGTGGCGTGATGCCCAGCCTGGCCAGCTCGCCGGCCGAGTACGGGGGGTCGGGGAACCTGGTGAGCCCAAGTTTTCGGACGCAGGCCGCGAACTCAGTCATCCCCACGAGCTGGCCAGCTGGGATCGTGGTAGCACTGGCGGCCGCGGACAGGGTCGTCGAGGTTGGCAAAGAAGACGACCCGACGCTCGCGACACCGGGGGGGGCGGACCGGGTCCCGCAGGCGGTGGCGAGGCCGGCGAGGAGGGCCAGAGCCGCGACCGGTGCGCCTCGGCGCCCGCGATGCCCCAACCGCGCTCTCCCGGAGCCGGCCGAAGGAAGGCTCAGCGGTACTGTCGTCGGGGTGAACTGCGTGTGACCGACGGTACCGCCGGCGCGGTAACGCGGGTCAAACAGCAGTAGGAGGCATTTCGAAGTCCCAGCACAAGGCGGCTTTGCATCGGAACCTGGGCGTGCCGTTCTTGATCTTCGAGGGAAGCCTCCCTCTCGGCACCGCGGGCTCGTACGCTCGTGGCGAGGTATCCCGCACGGACCACTGACGTCAGCGACCACCGGCTTCTCTCCAACGGCCACTGGTTGGATGGGGAGCCGTGACCGCGGCTGACGGACAACCCGGTGGGCGGCATGTTCGAGGTCGTCTGTCACCTCGCACGGCATTGTCCGCTGCACACCGACGCAACCACCGCACGAAGGGTCATGGGCTATCGCTGGCTCACACTGACCTGGGGCGCCAACCTGCTCGCGAACCGCTACATATCCGCCCTGTTACGGACGGCCAAGGAATGCTGGTCATACGGGGAGAATCGCGCCAGATCGACGGTTCCGGCCTGCCTTCCCTGGTCAGCCGCACAGAATGTGGCGCGAGCGCACGGGTTACAAACGCTGGAGCGCTGTCGAGGTGTCCATGGCGGCCCTCGCTACCGCCCCCGGCTCCGCCCGTCCATGGGCTCCGCCGGGGTTGGTGTCTTTGGCCCTACCGAGATTGCGAACAATCGCTAAATCGCGCCGCGACGACACGCGAAGTAATTCACCGTTGGAGCCTTCTAGCGACCGTCGGCAACCACTTCTGACCGCTAAACACCGAATTTCTTGTGTCCCGTACGCGTCCCACAGACCTAGTAGGACATCCTAGTAACCC
>JBOGGK010000432.1:0-3992 GCA_050744045.1 Acidimicrobiales bacterium
CGGGGACCCCGACGCGGTCAACGGCCAGCTCTCGATGCTCGACGACGTCGTCATCACCGAGCCCTGACCGGCACCCCGCTACGGCACCCCGCTACGGCGGAGCCGGCAGCGCGGGCGATAGCGCCCCTGGGCTGCTAGCTTCGGATCTCTAGCTGTGTTCGAGCGGCAAGCGCTCCACCCGGGCGGTCTGCGGCGAGACCATGACGATAGGACGGGAACTTGGCAGTCGTAACTCCTTCCGTGCGCCAGGGGGCGCGCCTGGTCGGGGCCCCTGCGCTCGTCATCGCCGCGGCCTTCCTCGCCCAACCGCTCGCTCCCGTGAGCGCGGCGAGCACCTCGCCGGCGGGCGGCACTTCGCCGGCGGGCGGCCAAGCGGGCAGAGTCCCCGGGCGAGCGGCGGAAAAAGTGCTGCTCCTCCTGAAAACCCCCTGCCCCCCGAGGGCCCGAGCCTCGGCCGGGGCCCGTTGCCCGGCCCAGCGGCCCGTCCTCGCCTGGCTGCGGGCACACCGCGCGAGTGTCCTGGGCACGACGACCCTGGTCGACTCCATAACCGCTGCCGTCAGCCCGCAACTGGCAGAGGCGCTGTCGAAGTCGCCTCTCGTATCACGGGTCGTCCCAGACGTCATGGTAGCCGCAGGCGGGGTCGGCGCCGGCCCCGGTGGTGCCGGTGCGGCCCCCGCGGGCGCGCCGTCACAAGGGGCGGCGCCGTCTTCGGCTAGCCCGCCGCTCAAGTCACCTGCGCTTCGTGGCGGGGACGTCGTGCGCAATAGCCGGCTCTGCGGCACCCGGTCGCGCCCTCAGCTCAACCCCCAGGCGCTCCAGACGATCCGGGCCAACCAGGCCCGGGCCATGGGGGTCGACGGCTCGGGGGTGACGGTCGCCATCCTCGCCGACGGGCTCCACCCGACCAACGCCGACTTCTTGCGCAACGCCGCATACGGCCCAGCCGGCGCGCACGTGGTCGTCCATTACAAGGACTTCTCCGGCGACGGCACTCACGCCAAGACCGATGGGGCCGAGGCGTTCGGGGACGCCAGCTCGATCGCCGCCCAGGGCAACGAGGTGTACAACCTGGCCAAGTACGTCAATCCCGCGCTCGCCGCGGACATGCCGAGCAGCGGCTGCTGGATCAAGGTCGTCGGGGCCGCCCCGGGCGCTTCGCTCCTCGTCCTCAAGGTGATCGGGCGGGGCAGCGGGGGGTCGGTGTCGGGCATCGTCCAAGCGGTCCAGTACGCGGTGGCGCACGGGGCCAAGGTGATCAACGAGTCGTTCGGCTCGTCGCAGTTCCCCGACACGAGCCTCGACGTCGTGCGCGACGCCGACGACGCCGCCGTGGCGGCGGGGGTCACCGTAGTGGTGTCCTCGGGCGACGGCGGGACCACGAGCACCATCGGTTCTCCCGCCTCCGACCCCGAGGTCATCGGGGTCGGCGCCAGCACCACGTACCGTGCCTACGCCCAGACGGACCTGGGCGGCTTTTACAACCCGGTCGTCGGCAACGGCAACTGGGCCAACAACAACATCTCCTCGCTATCGTCGGGCGGTTTCAACCAGTCGGGCGGGACCGTCGACCTCGTCGCCCCCGGCGACCTCAACTGGGCGCTCTGCTCGTCGGGCCCGAAGAAGTACACGGGTTGCGCCGACATCTTCAAGGGCAAGGACATCGGGGTACAAGACTTCGGGGGCACCAGCGAGGCGGCCCCGCTCACGGCGGCGGCAGCCGCCGACGTCATACAGGCCTACGCCAAGGCCCACGGCGGCGCCGACCCCTCGCCCGCGCTGGTGAAACAGATCCTCTGCAGCACCGCGACCGACATAGACGCACCCGCGGACGAACAAGGAGCAGGCCTGCTCAACGTGCTCGGTGCCGTGAGGCTGGCCGAGTCCTTGCCCATCACCCCGCCGGCGACCACCACAACGGCTCCGCCGGCGACCACCACGACGGCTACCGCTCCCGCTACCCCCACCACCGCCCCGCCAGCGACGACCACCACGTCGGCCGCTCCCGCGCCCACCGCGACGGCCACGGTGCCGGCGGCGGCGAGGAGGCGCGCCCGCCCTACCACGGGGGCCTCCGGTCGAACAATACGCCTCGCCACGAGCGCCCGGCCCCGAGGCGCGCTAGGAGCGGTAGTCGCTACCAAGGCCCTCCTCGCCCCCTCGGGCACGTTGCTGGTAGCACCAAACCAGGTGAACGTCGTGGGCCAGGCCGGTGCCACGACCGCCCACCAGATCTCGCTCACGAACACCGGGGTGCGGCCAGTGGCGGTGCGGCTCTCCACCCGGGCGCTCGCCGAGAAGATCTACGACTCGGGGGCCCACCAGTTCGTCATGGACCCGAAAAAGCCGACTACCAACCCAGGGACGTTCCCCATATGGAGCGGCGTGACCGAGGTGTACCAGCCGGAGAACTTCACGCTCCCCGCTTCCAGCGACTCGCGCCTCATTTTCTCCTCCGACTACCAGTACTCGCACCAGACTGGCGTCCTCCACGTCGCTCTCTTCGGGCCGAAGGGGACTTATATGGGCTACTCAGAGCCCCAGGGTGTCGCTGACTACGGGGAGGTCGAGGTCGCCCACCCGCCCGCCGGGCGCTGGACGGCGTTTTTCTTCACCGAGCAGAACGGGGCCACCAAGGGCGCCAAAGGGACCAAGGGCAGGGTGCAGTGGGACGCCAGTATCTGGCGCTACGCCCCGGCGTCGGCGGTCCGCCCCTCGTTGCTCTCGATCGGGGCGGGCCAGACGGCTACGGCTACTCTTTCTGTCACCAACCCGCTGGGGGCTGGCGACACCGACCAATCGATAGTCATCTCTTCGCCCGGCGGCCGGACCACGGTGCCGGTAACGGTGAGGACGAAGCTCCCCATGGGCCCGGCCGGAGGCACCTTCCACGGGATCCTGACAGGCGGCAACGGTCGTGCTGGGTCGGAGGCGGCCACCAACACCTACACCTTCGAAGTCCCCCCGGGGGAAAAGGACCTCGACGCCAGCGTGGCGCTCTCCAGCGACCCGGGCGAGGGGCTGGTCGGCTACCTGGTGGACCCCGACGACCAGACCGTCGGTTATTCGAGCAATTACACGCTCATCCCCAAGAGCCAGAAAAAGCTCGTCCCCGGCGCCACCCGGTACCTGCAGATGTACCACGTGGCGCCTCAGCCGGGCCAATGGGAACTGGTCCTCGAATGGGAGAACCCTGTCACCGGCAACGAGCTCGCCGAACCGTTCTCCGGCGCCATCCGCTTCGACCACGCCCAGGCGGCTTCGCTCCTGCCGGCATCCCCCGCGACCGTGCTCCCCCGGGGCAAGAAGGCCTCTTTCGACATCGAGCTGGCCAACACCGGGGTGGCCCCTGAGGCGTACTTCGTGGACCCCCGCCTCAACCGGACCACTACGGTCGTCCTTCCCAACGTGAGCCACGGTACGAGCGCCAAGAGGCTGCACGTGCCCCGCCGGGACAATGCCCCGCTACTTGTGGGCATACCGCTCTACCTCGTGCCCACGGGCACCACCCAGCTGGACGCCACGCTGTCGAGGGCGTCGGGGAAGGGCCAGCTTTCGTTTGATCTCTCGCCGGTGAGCGGGGATCCCGACGTCTCCCCGGGCACGCCCGCGCCGGGTGTCACTGCGTCGAGCATGCCCGGCTCGGACCAGCTGGTCTACACCGACCCCGAAGTCACCCCGGGGCTGTGGGCGATCGGGGCCGGCGAGGTCGGGGCCTACCCGCCGGGAGGCGCCCCCAAGGACATCGCCTCAGCCCGGGTCACGGCCGTCACCCAGGCCTTCGACCCCTCGGTGCATGCGGCGACAACGGACCTGTGGCAGGTCGGGCTCAAGTTCTCCCGCTTCTACTACATGGCCCCGGGCCAGAGCGTGGTCATGAAGATCGGTATCACCCCGACCGCCCCCGTCGGCACTCAGGTCTCGGGGACGCTCTACGTCGACGACTTCACCCTGTTGAGCTTCCTCGGCCTGCGGGCGCTGTTGCCCGACGC
>JBOGGK010000433.1:0-2158 GCA_050744045.1 Acidimicrobiales bacterium
GGGTCCCGACGACCGTGCTCGGCCAACTTGCCCGCGGCCTCGAGGGCCGCCGCCGCGCCGGGGCCGGGCCGCTCACGGTCGCCTCGTGCGACAACCTGCCGTCGAACGGCCGGCTCCTGCGCTCTCTCGTGGGCGAGATGCTCGAGCTGCCGGGCCGGTTCGACCCCGGCTTGGCCGAATGGACGGCAGCCAACGTGAGCTTCCCCTGCTCGATGGTGGACCGTATCGTCCCCGCCAGCACCCACCGCGACGCCGACCGCGCTCGGGCGGCCCTGGGCCTCGACGACGAGGCGCCCGTGGTCGCCGAGCCGTTTTTCCAGTGGGTGGTCGAGGACGCCTTCACCGGCCCCCGCCCGCCCCTCGAGCTCGGCGGGGCACAGCTGGTCCCCGACGTGGGCCCCTACGAGACGTTGAAGCTGAGGGTGCTGAACGGTTCCCACTCGGCGCTCGCCTACCTGGGGGCGCTGGCTGGCCTCGAGCTGGTCGCCGAGAGCGTGGCCGAGCCAGCCTTTGCCGCATTGGCGCGCAAGATGGTCGACGAGGAAGTGACACCCACGCTGGCGGTCCCCGCCGGGGTTGCCGTCGGGTCCTACCGCGACGAGGTCCTCGAACGCTTCGCCAACCCGCTGCTCGCGCACCGCAACCTCCAGGTGGCGGCGGACGGGTCGCAGAAGCTGCCCCAGCGTGTGCTGGCAACGGTGCGCGCCCGGCTCGCCGCCGGCGCCGAGCCGCGGCTCGCAACGCTGGTCGTCGCCGCTTACGTGCGCGCCATCTGCCATGCCCGCGACGAGCGCGGCTGCCCCTTCGAGGTGAGCGACCCGCTCGCCCCTGAGCTGCGCCGGCAGGTGGAGGGGGCGCGGGGCCCGGCGGCCGTGGCCGCCCGGGTGCTCGGGGTCGAGGCGCTCTTCGGCGCTGACCTGGGCGGCGACGAGGCGTTTCGCCGCTTGCTCGCCGAGGCGCTGGCCGAGCTTTCTCGCGCCCCGGTGAGGCAGGTGGCGGCTTCCTACGCGGGCAGCTAGCCGGACCACTCCCGCCGGCGCAGCTCGAAAATGGCGATGGCGGCGGCGCTGGCGACGTTGAGGCTGCCCACCCGGCCCAGCTGGGGTATGAAAGCGACGGCGTCGCACGCGGCCAGGGTCCCCGGCGCGAGCCCGTGCTCCTCGTGGCCCAGGGCGAGGCACACGTCCTGGCCCACCGACAGCTGGAACAGCGGCAGGGCATGGTCGGCCAGTTCCAGGCCCACCACGGAGTAACCCTCCTCCCGGGCGGCGTCGGCGGCGTCGGCGCCCCGTTCGAAGCTGGACCAGGAAAGGTAGCGTTCGGTGCCCATGGCGGTCTTGCCGGCTCGCGCCGCGCCGGGAGAGGTGGCGCCGCCGGCCAGGTAGAGCTGCTCTACCCGGAAGGCGGCGGCGGTGCGCACGATGGCGCCGACGTTGAAAGGCGAGCTCACCCCGTCGAGCAAAAGCGCTATCCGGCCGCTCGCGCGCCTCGCCCAGTCCCGGTGGAGGCGCTTCAGGTCGGTCTGGCCGAGTTGCCTCACTGCCGGCCCTCCGAAGCGCTCACTGCCGGGCCCGAGCCGCTCACCTGGAGCACCCGGTAGCCCGACTTGGAGGCGGCCCTGCGCACGGCCCATCCCCCGTCGCTGAGCCAGGCGGCGAGGGAGTCGCCGCCCAGGTGGCGGTTGACGACGAGCCACGCACAGGCCCCCTCGGCGAGGCGCCCGAGCCAGACGGTAAGGAGCTCGTGGAGCGGGCCCTTCCCGATGCGGATGGGCGGGTTGGACCAGATGGCGTCGAAGCTGACCTCCGAAGGCACCCCGGCCGGTCCGGCCACTTTCACGTTGGCCAACTGCAGCCGCCCGGCGTTGGCCGCCGCGAGCTGCAACGCGCGGGAGTTGACGTCGACCGCCCACACGGTTGCGCCCGGCGCCCGGAGGGCGAGAGCGCAGGCGATGGGGCCGTAACCGCAGCCGAGGTCCAGCAGGTTGCCCTGCTCGGGCGGGAGGGCCGATTCGCGCAGGAGGGCGAGGGTACCCGGGTCGACCCTCGGCCTGGAAAAGACGCCGCCGTCGGCCAGGAGGCCGAAGTCGAGGTCCGGCAGGTGCAAGCGCACCGGGGAAGGCCGGGACGGGGCGGACGGCGAGGAGGAGAAGTAATGG
>JBOGGK010000434.1:0-1653 GCA_050744045.1 Acidimicrobiales bacterium
ATCGATGTGCGCAACGCCGGCGAAGTGGTCCCCGGCTTCGAGCCCACGACCATCCTCACCTCCGGGCCGCCGATGGCCTGGGAGGAGATCGTCGGGGGCCAGCGCGAAGCGGTGATCGGCGCGGCGCAGTACGAAGGGCTGGGCGCGGATCGGGAGGAGGTGATGAAGAAGCTGGACAGCGGGGACATCGTGGTGCGGCCCTGCAGCGACTTGGCCTGTGTAGGGTCAGTTGCGGGTGTCTACAGCGCCTCGATGCCGGTGTTCGTGGTCGAAGACGCCGATACGCATTCGGTCGCCTTCTGCAACCTCTACGAGGGATCGTCACCGCGCCGCCTCAACTACGGGTGCTACGACGAAGACGTCCACCAGCGCCTCGTCTGGATAAGGGATCAGCTCGGCCCGACCCTGGCTTCGGTGGTCCGCTCGGTCGGCCCGATCGAGCTCCGCCCGATCATGAGCCGCGCCCTGCACATGGGCGATGAACTGCACAGCCGCAACAACGCCGCCTGCCTGCTGTTCCTGGCTGCGGTGCTCGAACGGGCCGGCGCGGGGGCGGAGGCGGCGAGCCTCCTCTCGGCGCTGAAAGAGGTGACCTCGGACCAGTACTTCTTCCTGCGCCTGTCGATGGCAGCGGCGAAGTGCATGGCCGACAGGGCCCCTGGCGTCCCGTGTTCCAGCGTCGTCACCGCCATGGCGATCGGTTGCAACGGCTTCGGAATAAGGGTTAGTGGACTTGACGGACGGTGGTTCACCGGCCCACCACCGGTCTTCGAGGGACATTTCTTCGAGGGCTACGGCGCCGCTGATGTCTCGTGGATGGGCGGCGAGAGCATCATGGCCGAGACGGCGGGCCTCGGGGGTTTCTCCCAGGCGGCGGCCCCGGCCCTCCAGAAGTACCAGGGGGGCACCGTCGCTACCATGGTCCGACGCAACCTCGACATGTACGAGATCACCGTCGCCGAGCACGACGAGTTCCGCATCCCCTACCTCGACTACAGGGGATCGCCCGTGGGGATCGACGTCTTCAAAGTGCTCGAGACTCGCATCACCCCGGTCATGGACGCGGGCCTGGCGGGGCGCAACGGCGGCCAGATTGGTGCCGGCGTCGTCCGAGCACCGCTCGAGTGCTTCGAGGCCGCGGCTGACGCCTACCGCCAAGAGTACGGTGATCCCCATGAGCGCTGACGTTGGCGGCGCCTTGTCCAAGCGGCTCGTGGTGCCCGGGGGATCCGGAGGCGCCATCCGGGTGGCCAAGGGCCAGCAGTTCGCCGTGGTGGACGTCGAGGGTGGTCAGGTGGGCGACCTCTTCATGTTCGCCGACGACGAGAGTAAGGAGTACCTGAGCGCCAGCCATACCCGCATGACAACCGGACGTCTCTTTCCTGCCGAGGGCCAAGCCTTCGCTTCGGACAGACGCCAGCCCCTGGCCACCGTCGTGGAGGACCGCCACAAGGGCGACCACGACATGCTCTGTGCCGCATGCGACCCCGAACGCTACCGGCTACTCGGTGCCGAGCCCGGCCACGCCAGCTGCGCCGAGAACCTCGCAGCGGCGGCGGCGTCGGCCGGGTTGACCCTGGCGGTCGTGCCCCAGCCCGTGAACGTCTTCATGCGCGTTCAGGTGTCCGACGGCGCCCTGGAGTTGCTCCCAGC
>JBOGGK010000435.1:0-4219 GCA_050744045.1 Acidimicrobiales bacterium
TCCCTATACGCATCGAGCGTTCTCCTCCTGTAAGCACGCCGCCGGGCCGCAACAGGAGCACCGCCGGATCCAGGTGCCCCGGCTAATCGCTGGTGCTCCTGTTACCACCACCTGCTATCGCTTGGGCTGGCTTAATTTACTTTAGCGGGCGGGGTTGTCCCGGGCGCAAGCGTGCGCCGGGCGCCGCTTGCCCGGCCGGCTCCTAAAGGTCGGCGCCACCGGGGCGCAGCCGTTTGGGAGCCGTCAGTTTTGTGAGGAGGCCCGCCTCCCGCTGGAAGTCCCCGGCACCAGTAAAGCCTTTATAAACGCTGGCAAAGCGCAGGTAGGCTACTTCGTCGCGACCTCGCAGGGCGTCGAGCACGGCCCGCCCGACCTGCTCGCTCGTGACCTCGGGCCCCTCCAGTCGGAGACCCTCCTCGATCTCGGCCCCGATCTGCTCCAGGTCCGGTAGCAAAAGAGGGCGGTTCTTGGCGGCGGCCTGCATCCCGGCAACCACCTTGGACCGCTCGAACGGCTCCCGTTGGCCCGAACGCTTGAGGACCACGAAAGCCACGTCCTCCAACCGCTCGTAGGTAGTGAACCGACGGCCGCAGGATAGGCACTCCCGCCGCCGGCGGATGGTGGTGGCGTCCTCGGCGGTGCGGGAGTCGACCACCCGGTCCTCCGTACCGGAGCAGCGGGGGCAACGCATCAAGTCGACCATAGCCGAGGGCCCCTCAGGGGACGCTCAGGCGCTGGCCCGGCTGCAGCACCGCGCCCCCGATCTGAGACTCGAGGTCGTCGGCCAACGGACGCGGGTCGCGACCGGACGAGTACCGCTCGGCAATCCCCCAGATCGTGTCACCGGGCCGCGCCACGTACACCTGGGGGCACGTGCCAGGGGCCCCGCCGCCCACCCCAAGCCGGGCCGGCAACCCCGTCGCCGCGGCCAGCACGACCACCTGGCGCTGGTATGCGTGCGGGGCACAGACCGCTGCGCTGGCCGGCTCGGGCGCACCCGCCTGGGAGAGCCTCTCGGCGCCTCCCCAAGCCGAGGCGGTGGCCGCGGCGACACCGCCCAGCACCAAGAGGCGCCGCCAGAAAAACCTCCACTGGCGGCCGGCGCCCCGGGCCCCCCCGGCGTACCTGTGAGCAACCATCGTTACCTCCTCCCACGGGCCCCGCCTTCTTCGCGGGGCCTATCAAACATACGTTCCCACCTGTGACCGTATCACCAACTCGAATGTCTGTTCGCTACAAGAGCGGCGGACGGTGGGCGCGGGGCCGGGGAACATATGTTTGACTTGGGGCCAACTAGCGGGGTAGGATCAGAGGCGTACAGGCACTTCTGGCGCTCGGGTAGCCACCTACCCGCAGGCCGTGTGAAACGGAGGCAACCACATTGAACGAGACCCCCTTGACAGGTAAACGCCGGGACATCCTCGACTTCATCGCCGCCCAGGTGCGCGAGCGCGGCTACCCTCCGTCAGTGAGAGAGATCGGCTCCGCCGTGGGGCTGGCGTCGACTTCTACGGTCCAGGCCCACCTCAATACTCTGCAGAGGCAGGGTTACCTAAGGCGCGACCCGACCAAGCCGCGGGCGCTCGAAGTGCGCTATGACGCCACCTCTGGTGCCGCTATCGAGCGCCGTCCCACCCGGCACGTACCCCTCGTAGGCGACATCGCCGCCGGGACCAATGTGCTGGCTTCGCAAAACGTCGAGGAGCTGCTCCCGCTCCCAGAGGAGTTCACCGGCGGGGGCAACCTGTTCATGCTCCGGGTGAGAGGCGACTCTATGGTGGGAGCAGGCATCCTGGACGGGGACTTCGTAGTCGTCCGCCAGCAGCCCGACGCCGACGTGGGTGACGTCATCGCCGCAGCCTTGCCCGGTGGGGAGGCCACCGTCAAGACTCTGTCCCAAAAAGGCGAAGAGGTGGTCCTCCTGCCGGCCAACCCACAGATGGCCCCGCTTGTCTTCCCCGCTTCCGAAGTGCAGATCTACGGGAAGGTGGTAACGGTCCTGCGCCGGCTTCATTAGCTCCAGGGTCGCCATTCTAAGCCATGGCCCTCGCGCCCGCCGGTGGCAGTCCCTTACCTCTCCCGCGAGCAGCCAGCCCCGTTTCAGCCGGCTGGCGCGGCAACGGGGTGGGGAGCAGGATCGTCGGTGGCCGCATCCGAGGGCAACGGCGGCAGGCACCGGAGCAGCTCGACTTGGCCGCGGAGCTGTGCCGGGCCAGCGCCCCAAGGCACGACCAGCGTGCTCCCTACCTTCACCTTCGCCTCCCAGCCCTCGCCGTCCAGGACCCCGGCGCCCGAGACACCTACCACGACAGCGAACGACGCCTCCAGCCTCGCACCGTCGCCTCCCCGGGCCCGTTGGGCCCGGAAGTACGGATTGGCCACCCCGGGCAGCACATCTTCGACTAATGGCCCGCCGGCGGCAGGGGCCCCGCGGTAGCTCCTCAGCCGGTCGATGTCGGCCCCGCTGAAAGCCCGGCCCCGTACGCACGAGATGGCCAATTCCCGGCCCAACCCGAGCTCGCCGTCGGCCTCGCCCATGTCGAAGCCCTCGAGCTCGAGCATGACCGAAAAATCGGTGGGCTCTTGCAGTTCGACGGAGAACACGCCCTCGCCGATGGCGTGCGCCGTGCCCGCAGGGACGAGGACAGCGTCGCCGGGGCGGACCACCAGCTTGTTGAGGTTGGCCAGCATGGCCTCCACTTCCTGGTCGGCCACCCACCGGGCCAGCTCGGCTTGTTCGACGTCACGCGACCAACCGAGGTAGACGGCCGGGCTCGACCCACTGGCGCCCAGCACCACCCACGCCTCGGTCTTGCCGTGCCGGGAGCCGAGATGGCGGAGCGCGAACGGCCTCGGAGGGTGCACGTGCACGGGAAGGCGTTGCCCGGCGTCGAGCAGCTTGACCAGCAGGGCAGGAGAAGCGCCGAAATAACTGACGTGGGAAGGCCCGAACCAGCCCTCCGGGTCGCCTTCGAGGACATCGCGGAGATAGCGCCCGTCAGGCAACCTGGTCAAGCCCTGAGGGCTCATCCCGAACCGGGCAGTCGTCGAAGCGACCCAGTCTTCGGGCCGGAAGCCGTCCTCGCTCGGGACTCCTCGCAACTTCGTTATTGCCGCGCCGCCCCGGTAAAACTGCCTGGGCTGGTTGGGGCCCAGCTCCACTGGCCGCATCACACCGCCAATCTAACGTACAAGCACCCGGGCGCTCCCGGCCGGCTGCGGGCCGGCTCGGCCCAGCGCGGTACTGTCGCCTAGCGGTACTGTCGCCTAAACGATGACCAGCGCCGTCACGAGCCCCACGCCTGCCGCGATCGTAGTGGTGGGGGAATGCCTGGTCGACCTGGCCCCGCTCCCCGGGCCGGCCTCAGGCACCGCGGCCCCAGGCACCGCGGGCCGCGGCACCGGCGCCCTCAGCGGCGCAGTACAGCACTTGGCGGCCATGGCTGGAGGCAGCCCCGCCAACGTCGCCGTCGGCCTGGCCCGCCTCGGCGCCTGCTCCAAGTTTGCTGGGCGGTTTTCCGGCCAAGGGTTCGGGCCGTGGCTAAGGGACCATCTCGCAGGCAACGGGGTGGAGCTCGGCCTGTCGCTGACCGCCACGCAGCCGGCCACCTTGGCCCTCGTCACCTTCGCCTCCGGAGGGCGGGCCTCGTACACCTTCTACGGCCCCGAGACGGCGGACTGGCAATGGGGTTATGACGAGCTGCCGGGGACGGCTGGGCCCCCCCTCGACGAACTGGGGGTGGCTGCGGTCCACACCGGTTCACTCGTGGCCGCTTTCCTCCCCGGCGCCGAGGCCCTGTCCCGTTGGTTGGCTGCGCTGCGTGCCGCCGGCAAGGTCGTGGTCTCTTTCGACCCCAATGTCCGCCCTGCCCTGGCCGACCACGTCCCCGGTTACCGCCAGCGCCTGGAGGCCATGATCGCCAGCTCGCACATCGTCAAAGCGAGCGACGAAGACATCGCCGCGCTCTACCCGGGGGCGGACCTCGAACAGGCCGCCGAGCGCTGGCTCGCCGCCGGCCCATCGCTGGTGGTGGTCACCCGGGGCGCAGAGGGTGCTACCGCGCTCCATACGAGCGGGGCCCGCGCCTGCAGCGTCCCGCCCCCGGTGACCCTGGCCGACACTATCGGCGCGGGCGACGCCTTTACCGCAGGCTTGCTCTCCTACTTTCTCGACGACGGCGTCCTGAGCCCCGCGGGCCTGGCCGGCCTGAGCCCGGCC
>JBOGGK010000436.1:0-1781 GCA_050744045.1 Acidimicrobiales bacterium
GGCCTCGGGCGCGCCGTTAGCGGCCGACGACCGGCGGCCGGCCAGCCACCAAGCCACGACGAGCGCTGCTTCGGCGGCGAGCAGCACACCGTAAGCAGACCGCCACTGCCCGACGACCACGGCGGCAGTGACCAGCAGCGGGGCGATGGCGGTACCGACCCCGTAACAGCCGTGCAAGACGTTGAGGAGCCGGTTCCGCCCCGCCAGCGCGGTCGACGTGTTGACCACGCCGTCGAGCAGGCCGGCGGCGAGGCCGATGAACATGCCCGAGAGGACGAAGGCCCAGAACACCGGGGAAACGACGACCCCAGCCGCCCCGAGCCCCCCGGCGGCGCCCCCGAGGATGACCGTTCCCCTGACGCCCACCCGTCCCAGCAGGACGCCCACCACCGAAGAGCTCGCCAACGTGCCCAGCGTGCCCACCAGGAGGACGATGCCGAGGTCGCCGAGGGGAGCGCCAAAGCCTCGGCGCAGGTCGGGCCAGACCGTCCCGATCATCCCGTCGGGCACGCCGAGGACGACGAAGGCGTACATGGCGAGAGCGTTGAAGGACTTGACCGAAGCGGGCAGCCCGATGCCCGCCGTGCGGGTAGGAGCCGGGGTCGCTCCGGTCGGGGGCGGGGCCGCTCCGGCCGGGGGCAGGGCGGTACGGCCCTGCGGCGGGGCGGTGCGGCCCTCGACCTCCCTCACCCGGCGGCAGGGAACGGTAGGGCCTGGACCCTGGCCGTCCCGCCCTCGCCCACCACGACGGTCTCGGCGGCCTGGGCGGCCCGGCCCACGTAGGCCAGCGCCACCCAGCCATGCCCGGGGGAGAACGCCACGCTCGTCACGCGGCCCACCTCCTTCTCCGCCGCCTGCTTCTCCCCCGCCTGGCCGCCCGCCGGGTGCAGCACGTCACCGGGGTGGGCAGGGCCGGCGAGGAACAGCCCGCGCAAGCGCCGGGGCACGTTGTTGCCCCGGGAATCTATCCGGGCCACGAGCTCCTGGCCCGTGTAGCACCCCTTGGTGAAGTTCACCGTCGCCTCCACCAGGCCCGCTTCGGCCGGTATCGTCCGCTCGTCCAGTTCCGCCCCGTGGCGGGGGAAGCCGGCCTCTACCCTGGCCGCTTCGTACGCCTCTTCGCCGATGGCCAGCGCGCCGGGCGGTGGGGCGGGGTGGGGGCCGAGCAGGTCGTAGCCCACCAGGCCGCCCCACTCGAACGGCGCCACCAAGGGGCCCCCGCCCCCATCTGGCCCGCCAAAGGGCGGTTGGGCGGCGCCGGGGCCCCGGACCGCCAGCGCCCGCCAGGCCAGGCGCTCGGCCTCCGCCTTGGTCCGGAGACGGAAACGCAGGAGTCGCTCGACCAGCCTTTCCCCGACCGCGGGGTCGGTGTCCAGCACGAACTCGTCGTCAGCGACCCGCGAGCAGCGCACGAAGGCGTCCAACTTGCCCTGGGGCGCCAGGACGAGCGACCAGGCGGCCTGCCCGGGCGACAGGCGGGCCACGTCCTGGCTCAGCTGGCCCTGCAGGTACTTCTCGGCGTCGGGCCCCGCCACCCGGACGGCGTCGCGGGCTATCTCCAGCCAAGCCAGGCCTTCGTGGAGCGCCCGGTACTGTTCGGCCAAGGGAAGTCCGTCGCCGGGGCTGCCGTGCTCGCCCAATGCCACTGCGCCCGTCTCCTTTCCCCAGCTCCTCAGCCCCGCTCCCCGCCGGCCCGGGCGGCCGCGATCCGGCGCGCACCGGGGACGGCGGCGAGGAGCGCCGCCGCTTTGTTGCGGCACTCGAGGTCCTCTGTCTCGGCC
>JBOGGK010000437.1:0-2247 GCA_050744045.1 Acidimicrobiales bacterium
GACCGTGCGTAGGAAACGCTTCGGCCTACCCACTGGGCCAGAGCGGTCCTGCTGGCGAGTTGTCCGGAGCCCACACGGGCCCACCCTCTCATGCGTCGGCCGCGCATCACGACAACATGAGCCCCACCGAACTCGACCAGCCTGTCGGTCTCGGCGGGTTCGACTCGGACCATGATCCCGCCTTCGCTGCTGGCAGCGACAGCCATGTTCCCGCTGACGAGGAAGGCGAGACCCCCGAACATCCCCCGCTCCACCAGATCGGGCTCCGCGCCGATCAGGCCACGGATGCGATCGGCTAGCTCTTTGTCGTAGACCACCAGACTGCTCAACGCCCGCCACGAGCCCGGTACTCGGTGGCGTCGTAGAGCAGCCTGAGCGAACCGATCTTGCCGTCGGCCACCGCGAAGAACTCGGCGAAGCGGACCGTCCCGCCGGGCATCTCGGCGTCGTAGAGCGCCGCCGCCTCGTTGCTTTCATGCAGCTGGTGCAGCATGGTCAGGTGCTTCATCGTCTCGGCGAACCCGGCGACGCCCTTGATGAAGGCCTCCGCCCCGACGCGCTTTCCTGCGATCGGGCCCTCGAACGCGAGCTCCGGTGCCAGGATCGCCCGCAGGCGGTCCCCGTCGAACGATGCCATGCCGTCCTTCAGGGTGTCGTAATAGGTCGCCACCAGCTGCTCGGTCGTTTCGCTCATCCTTGCCTCCTTGTCGGTGACCGTCGCCAGTTGAGACACCGGCGGGCGGCCGAACGGAACGCTCGTCCGAGATCAGCTATCCCAGGGGCTGGCACGATGGGTGGGATGACCAGCGTCCTGCTCGATCGGGCCCGTGGCGGCGACCAGGACGCGTTTGCCGCCCTCACCGAAACATACCGACGCGAACTGCACGTCCACTGCTACCGGATGCTCGGCTCGGTCACCGACGCCGACGACCTCCTCCAAGAGACGATGACCGCGGCCTGGCGGGGCCTGGAGAGCTTCGCCGGCCGCTCGTCGCTGCGGGCCTGGCTGTATCGCATCGCCACCAACCGGTGCCTGAACGCCATCCGCGACGCCAAGCGCCGTCCTCCCCCCGCTCCGGTGCCACCGTTCGAACCGCCCGAGCCGTCACGTCGCGGGGAGCTCACGTGGCTGCAGCCCTACCCCGACGCCTGGCTCGACCAGCTGCCCGAGCGCCCGGCCGGGCCAGGCGAGCGCTACCAGACGCGCGAGACCGTCGAGCTGGCCTTCATCGCCGCCCTGCAACGGCTCCCACCCCGCCAGACCGCCGCCGTCGTCCTCTGCGACGTGCTCGCCTTCTCGACCGCCGAGGTCGCCAGCATGCTCTCGGTAACCCCGGCCGCGGTCAAAGGTCTGCTGCAACGCGGGCGGATTGCGCTAGACCGCGAACGCCCGGCCGCAGGGACCGCCACACCGCGGCCCAGCTCGCCGGCCGAGCACCACCTGGCGCGCCGCTTCGCCCACGCCTTCGCGACCGATGACGTCGCTGGCGTCGTCGCCCTGCTCACCGACGACGCCTGGCTGGCCATGCCGCCCGCTCCGCACGAATACCACGGGCCCGACGCCATCTCTGCCTTCCTGCGCGCCAGCGCCACCTCCCGGCGCGGGAGCCATTTTGAGCTGCGAGCCACCCGGGCCAACAACCGGCCCGCCTTCACGTCCGCCCTCGCCGGCGAGCCCACCGGCGTCCTGGTCCTCACGCTCCACCGCAACCAGATCAGCAACATCACGCACTTCCTCGACCCCCGGCTGCCCTCCCTCATCGATCTGGAGACGCCAACGAACAGCACACTGACCCCTTCCAGATGGGGATCGCCATGCTGACGCCCGGTCATCCTTCCCTTCGTTGCCGGGCCGTGGACGTCTCCGTGCAGAAGAAGTGCCGACCATGATCCTCGCGAAAGTCCGGGACCCTCGTTTCGTGACGATCCGCCGGGGTGGGACCCTCACAGATGCGGACCACCATCTCCTCGCACTGTGGGCGGCATCTTGCGCGGAGCACGTCCTCGGTCTCTTCGAGTCGGCTCAGCCTAAGGACCCACGACCGCGTCAGGTGATCGAGCATGCCCGGTCTGGGCGCGTGGCGAGGTCACGATGACCCAGGCCCGCGCCGCGGGCGGCCATGCCATGGGTGCAGCCAGAGCCCTACATGGGCCAGCACGGCACGCCGCCCACGCGGCTGGTCAGGCCGGCGCGGTCGCACACGTCGCTGCCACGAGCTTGATGCGGTCGCCTACGCGCTCAAGGCC
>JBOGGK010000438.1:0-4918 GCA_050744045.1 Acidimicrobiales bacterium
CGGCGCAACAGCGCGCCGGCGCCGCCCAAGAGGAGTTCGCGAAGTACGACCTGGTCCGCCAGGAGCACGAGATGTTGGTGGTCCAGGGGAAGGCCGCCCGGGCCGACCACGCGGCGGCCGACCAGGAGGTGGCCGACCTCAGCGGCGAGCTTGCCGCCCTCCAGGAGGCCGAGGCCCGCTCGGCCGAGGTGAGGCCGCTCGCCGCCGGCCTGCCCGCCGCCGAGAAAGCGGCGCAGCTCGTCGCCGCCATCGCTTCAGCGGCCGGCGAGGTCACCTCTTCGCCCGAGGCCGCCCCGCCCGCCGGGCCCGACGAGCAGGCGCTGGCGGCGGCCGGAAAGGAGGCGTCGTCGGCCCGCACCGCCCTGGGCGAGGCCGAGGGGCGCCACCAGTCGGCGCGGGCGGACCTGGAGCGGGCCAACGAGGCCTTCGCCAAGTCGGCGGCGCTATCGGGCGAGGGGGACTGCCCCCTCTGCGGTCAATCCCTGGGAGATGCTTTCGCCCAGGTCCAGGCCCACCGCGCCACCGAGGTGCGAGCCGCCGAGGAAAGGGCGAAGGCGGCCGGCGAGGCGCTCGCCCGGGCGTCGGCCTCCGCTCGCTCGGCCGTCGCCGAGCTCGACCAGCGCACCGAGCAAGTCCAGGCTGCCCGCCGGGCGCGCGCCAGCTGGGAGCAGGCCCAGGCGCTGCGGATGGCGGCCCGGGAACGGCTGTCAGCGGCCTTGGCCGCCCTCGGCGCGGAGAGCCCTGCGCTCGCAGCCCGGCTGGGCACCAGCCCCGGGCCCGGGGACCTCGCCGCCGCCCGCCGTCAAGCCGAAGAGGGGCTCTCGGCCGCCCGCCAGGCGCGCGACGAAGCCAGCCGCTTGCAGGGCCGGCTCGAGAGACGGCCCGCCGCCGAGGGAGCCCTGCGCCGAGCGCAGGAGCGCTCTGCTGAGGCGGCGGCGCTCGTCGCCATCCTCCGGGACAAGGTCAAGGCCCTGCGCTTCGACCCCGCCGCCTTGGTGACGGCCGGCGCAGCCCTACGCGCCGAGCAGGCCGAGGCCAAAGCGGCTGACGGCGTCGCCCGCGTCGCCCGCCTAACCGCCGCGCAAGCCAAAGCCACGGCGCAGGCCGAGGTCAAGCGCTGGCACGAAGCCCAGGCGCAGCACGCCCACCTGGCCGGCCTGGAGTCGTCCTCGGTCCACCTGAGCCGCACGGCGGAGCTGCTCAACGCTTTCCGCAACAGCGTCGTGGCCTCGGTCGGGCCCCGGCTGGCGGTACAGGCCGCCGAACTGTTCGGCGAGCTCACCGACGGCGAGTACGACCGCCTCGAGGTCGACACCGACACCTACGGCCTGCAAATCTGCGACGGCGGCATCTCCTACGACCTCGAGCGCTTCTCGGGCTCGGAAGTGGACCTCGCCAACCTCGCCTTGCGGGTGGCGATCAGTGAGCACGTGAGGTTCCAGTCAGGCGGGACTGTCGGCCTGCTCGTGCTCGACGAGGTCTTCGGGCCGCTGGACGAGGAACGCCGCGGCCGGATGCTGCTCGCCTTGGAGCGCCTGCGGGGACGTTTCCGCCAGATCTTGGTGGTCACCCACTCGACGGAGATAAAAGAACAACTACCGCACGCCGTCGAGGTGCTGAAAAAGCCCGGCCGGCGGGCGACCGCCCGGGTGGTGGAGGTGTGAAGCTCACCCCGCCGCCAGCATGGCGGCGAGCTGGGCGGCGTTGCGGACGCCGTAATCCTGGTAGCAGTTGTTCATGAGCAGGTGGACCTTCGAGGCCAGGGCGGCCAGCCGGCGCGCCCGGGGCACCCACTGGGCCAGCTCTGCCTCTTGGTAGAGGTAACGGAAACGCTCGGCGGCGGTCACGTTCTTGGCGTGCCAGGTGCTGTCGGAACGGCCGTGGAAACGGACCACCGCCAGGTCGTCCATGGTCGCTTCGACCAATGTCGCCAAGCCTGACGACGCCGGGGCGTCCACGACGACCAGGGCCAAGCCCAGATCTCTCAACAACCCCAGGGTGCGGTCCCGCTCGCCCTCGGCCAGCCATTTGGGCGAACGGAGCTCGATGCAGGCGGTTACCCCGCCCAGGCGCTCGGGCAGTCGCGCCAGCTCGTCCCGGTTGGCCCGCTTGGGCACCCACCACGGCGGGTACTGCAACAACAACGCGCCCAAGTGGCCACGCTCAGCTAGAGGCGCCAGGGCGGCCAGCGAGCGGGCCCACACCTCTTGGAGCGCCTCCTCGGGCAGGTGGTGGGGGTAGACGCGACGCTTGCCGGCGGCGTCCTCGGCCAAAAGCTCCCTCAGGTCGGGCCAGAGGGTCACCGGGTCGACGGGGTGCCCAGTGAGCAGGCCATACGCCTTGATGTCGAAGCAGAACCCCTCAGGGGCGCGCTCCGCCCACGAGCGGGCCAGGGGAGCGCTGAGGGGCCGGTAGTAGGTGGAGTCGGCTTCCACCAGCGGGAACTGACCTGCGTAGTAGCGAAGCCGTTCAGCCGCGCTCATGGAGCGCTTGGGGTACCAGTCGGTCTGCTTGGTGAGGGTGGGGTCGGTCCATGAGCACGTGCCGACCATCACCGTCGCCCCTTTCAGCGACAGCGGGCGGGCGGCGTCCGAGGGCTCGGCGCCATCGGTCAGCTCAGCTGCGCCGGTGGCCGGTCGGTGTGGCACTGCCGCAGCTTACGGGCCGACCATGACCAGGATGCGGCCGCACTGCTCGCAATGCTCAAGGGCCCCCGGCGGCTGGTGGCGGATGCGGTCGAGCTCCACCGCAGGCAGGCTCAAGTGGCAACCGTCGCATCGGCTCCCGACGAGGCGGGCCACCGCCACGCCCCCAAGGCGGGACCGTAGCCGCTCGTACACGGCCAACAAAGAGGCGGCGACCGCCCCCGCCGCCGCCGGCCGGTGCGCCTCCAGCTCGGCCAGGACCGCGCCCACCTCCCCTTCGGCGCGCTCGAGCCGGACCGCGACCTCGCTCTCGCCCTCGGACAGCTCCGCCAGGGTCTTGTCGAGCCCGGCCACGGCGGAGCCCAACGGCTCCCGCTCGTCCATGAGGGCCAGCACCTTGTCCTCCAGGTCCGAAGCTCGCTTGCGCAAGCCTTCCACGTCGCTCGCCATCGCCTGGAGCTCGCGTGAGGCGGTGACCGAACCTCCGTACAGGCGGGCGTTCACCTGGTCGATGCGCTGCTCGGTCGCACTCAGCTCCCGCTCGGCGACGGCCTGGCGGGCGGCCACCTCGCTGAGCGACGCCGCCATCTCCGACCGGGCAGAGCCCGTCTCGACCGCGGAACGGCGCAGCTCGGCCAGCTCGGCCCGCTCGGGGAGGTGAGCGCGCCGGTGGCGTTCCCGGTCGATTTGGGTGTCGAGGTCTTGGAGGGCGAGCAGGGCCTCCAAGTCGGCCGCGGTGGTCACGGCCCCCTCCCTCCGGCATGGCTGCGAGCGGCACCAGGCGGCCCGGCCCCTCTCGCCCCTGGGCCGCTTCCCGCCGCGAGGCCGCCTGCGGGCCCGAACCTCAACCTGCCGAGCGGGCCGTGCCCCGGGTGACCTCCGGGGCTTGGTGCCCGCTCCGCCGGGCCCGCTCCCGGGGTGGGGGCGGGGTGCTTGGCCGACGGCGGCGCCGGGGTGGTCGTCGAGACCGGGGCCGCAGGCGGGGGCGGGGGCGGGGGCGGCACCCAGCCATGCGATATGAGGTCGTCGCGGGCGAGCGCGGGCGAGTCGATGTACTCGACGGGCGGCATGAGGGCGGGGTCCGGCGCCGGGAAAGAAGAATAGGGGACGCCCTGCAGGGCGTAAGCCATCACGTCGTGCCAGATCTGGGTCGGGTAGCTGGCGCCGTAGACCTCGGCGCCATCTATGTACATGGGCACCTCGCCCTCGGGGTTGCCGATCCACACCGACGAAGCCAAGGTGGGGGTTACCCCATCGAACCAGGCGTCGACGCTGTGGTCGGTGGTGCCGGTCTTACCGGCCACGTCTGCGGTGGGCAGGGCCGCCGCCGTGCCCGTGCCGTACTCCACCGTTGCCCGCAGGGCGACCAGCGCCTCGGCCGCCACCTGCGGGGAAAACACCCGCCGGCCCCGAGCCTCGCCGTTGAAGATCACGCTCCCGCTCCGGTCCACCACCCGGCTCACGAACGCCGGCCTGTGGTAGATGCCGCCATCAGCCACGGTCGCGTACGCCGCCGCCATCTCTATCGGGTGCACCGCTTCCGAGCCGATCACGAGCGAAGGGTTGCGGGGGTTGAGGGTGGGGTCGGTGAGGCCCATGCTCTTGGCCACATCTATCACCTTGGGCAGGCTCACCTCGTGGGCCAGGCGCAAGAAGGCGCAGTTGATCGACATAGCGGTGGCCGTGACCAGGGAGACCGCGCCGTTGGGGTCGCCGGGGTCGTTGTCCATCGGGTGCTCGAGGCTGTAGCCGTACTGAGCCGGCACGCCCGGGAACTCGATGGCGCAGGGCGAAGCCGCCAGGATGGAGTCGTAGACGTCGTAGCCCTTTTCAAGGGCGCCGACGAGAGTGAAGAGCTTGAAGCCCGACCCGGGTTGGCGCTCGCCTTGCACTGCGTCGTCAAACTGTTGGCCCGGTTTGCCATCGCCGCCCACCAGCGCTTCGACGTTGCCGTTGCGGGGGTCGATGACGGCAAAGGCGGCGACGACGTGGGCGAGGCCAGCGGGGATATCCTGGACGGACACCTTTTGGGCGTACGACTGCAGCGAGGGCCGCTCGTTGGTGTAGATCTTGAGCCCGCCCGAGAAAACCGCGCTGGTCCTCTCGTCGGGGGTAGCGCCGAGGGCGGGGTTGGCCAGCAGCTCGCTCACCACCTGCTCCACGTAGTAACCGTCGCTGGTGTACGACGTCCCCGGTGGGTCATGGACGACGGTCGGCAGCGGGGTCTCGTTGGCGGCGGCAGCGGCGGCGGGGGTGACGGAGTGGTAATGCAC
>JBOGGK010000439.1:0-5438 GCA_050744045.1 Acidimicrobiales bacterium
GCTCAGGGACAGTCCCTGCGACCATCCTGCATCCTGTCTACGAACGGGGGCCTCGGGATCCGACATGTTCTCCGATGCGTCCGGCTCTGGGGGCGCCCCGGGCCATGGCGTTTGGGCTCCTCGCGCCCTGCGAGCGGTGCGCTGATGTCACGATGCCGTGGGTGCGCACCACGCTTGACCTCGACGACATTGTTACACAGGCCGGCGTAGCCGCGCATGCGCAGGCTGAGCCGCTCGAAGGCGGCCGTGGTGACGCTGATGATGGTGGCGAGGACTGCACCCGACGCGGACGACGAGACGCGAGCGCGCCTACGCCAGGAGGCCGTCGCCGTGCTGCTCGACGCGCACCGGCGGGCACTGCTGGCATACGACCGCGACATGGACAATCGGGGGACGGCCTCGCTGATCGCAGCACGAGCGTTGCTAACGGTCGCGACTCGTCGCGACGATCATCTGATCCACGAGCACATCGACGCCTATGCAGACGAGTCCACGTTGCTGAACACGTTCCTCCGCGCCCTGTCATCCGCCGCAGAGGAATCGAGTAGCCGGGCGGAGACTGCCGTCCGGGTGTGGCCATCTGTTGTGGAACACGTGATCCTCCTGCACAAAACGGGCCGCACTCCGTTCGCGGACAGTCACTACGGCGACTACGCGGTGGCCTCTTGGTTACCTAACCCTGCGGGAGCGGTCGAGTATCTATACCGCGAACTCGAGAGCGACCCAATCGCGTGGTGGTGACCAGAGGGGTGGGCAGACACGGTCTCGGCCTGGCTGCCCCTTGCAGTTGGGAGCGCAAGTCGCGTCGACAACGTGATCGGCTTCATTAGGCCGTTGGCCACCGATGAGCAGTTCCGTCTCGGGCTGCCGTGGGTGGCGGCGCTCGTGCTCCCCGACCCTGGTCGAATCGCGCGTCACACGTTCCTGCTCACGACGTGGCTCATTGAGGTCCGCCAAGCGGCATCAGATCTGGGCAAACTCCCCGACTGGCAGCGCTTCGTTGATGGACTCGTTGTCGCTGGTGTCTCTCGGCTCGCTCCGTATTCGGAGTAGGCTCATTCGACGGCCCGCTCCGAGAGAGGTCAAGGTCCAGCGGCGAGAAGCGGCGCCGGTCGAGGCCAGAGGTGAAGCCCACAGTCCTGCTACTGACTTGCTGCTGAACCCTGGCGGACGGGTTGGATTCGGCGCGACGGGCAAGACGCGGCACCCATCCTGAGCTGCCCTTATGGACGGAGGCAGACGGGCTGGACGGACGGGCTGCGACTACGGATCAGAAGGTTGGGGGTTCGAATCCCTTCGAGCGCGCTGGATACGGGCAGGTCAGAGGGGTGTACCGACCTCTCGAGAGGCGGGTGGACCGGGGAGGGTAGCCAAGCCGCCCGACAAGGTTCACGCCCGGTCGCCACGATTGAGGGCCGCGTGGCCTCACCAGTGATTGGGTAAGGGGGCTGAGGGACTTGGCCTCAGTCGACCGCCGTAACATCATCACTGGCGCCTGGTCTGACCGTCCTTCGGCTCGGCTTCGTCGATACGCCGGCCCCTCCATCGAGGGTGGCTCTCTACGTCCGCGGACACCTTTACCGCCAGCGCGACACCAGCCGTCATCTGTGCCCAAAGCTCTGCCAGGTGGTAGGCGGTAACGCGCACACCGCGAACCTCCTCTTTCCCACGTTTACGCACCCGGAACCCGACCCGACTCCCCCGCCCGCTTCGGTTCGTTCGAAGACGCCCGCGCCTTCTGCCGGCACTTTTTGCATGGTGCAACGGCGACCACCGTCACTCGGGCCTTGGCTTTCATACCCCTGCCGACGTCCACTATGGCCGAGCCAGCGCTATACGTGAGCGCAGGCCCTTGTCCTCAACGACGCCTATGTGGCCCATCCTGAGCGCTTCGTGCTCAAGCAGCCGTCCCCCCAGCACTGCCCACAGTCGCCTGGGTCAACGAACCCAAGGAGGTGCTTGCCGAGACAGTATTTATTTGATCAAGTTGTCTCATATAGCTTGACACGCGCCGGTCCGCAGAACCCCGCGTCGGGGGCCCACTCAACTGGTCGGGCGTCTCGGCTCTGGCCCTCAGCATCACGTCGGTCCCCGAGTGACCGCAACCAACTTGTTCCGCAATGGCCCGAAGGCGCGGCCCTGGCTGTCCGCTTGCTTACCTCACGTGGGTCGGAGCCGGAGGACGGGCTTCGGTGTTGCTAACACATCTGACTCGCTTTAGACTCGATCAACGACGTTAAGGGTGGGTAACCCACGGTTCGAAAATAATGGACGGCGCGTGAAGGGTGGAATAATGAAGTCAGGGCTTGTATGTCGCATTGCGTTGCTAGGGGCACTTGTGGTGGCTCCGACACTGATTCCAGTCGTGAACGGCGCCGCGGCCGCACCCGCGTCGTGGACCTATGCCAATGGGAGTCTGGCGAACACGCGTGATGCGGTGGGCTCCACCATCACCGCGTCGAACGTGTCCCACTTGAAGAAACTCTGGTCCTTCACCTTGACGGGCGAGGCCGCCAAGAGCGTGGGCGGTTACGGGACGCTGGCGGCGAACCCGATCGTCCAAAACGGCGTGGTCTATATGCAGGATCTGAACTCGGATGTCTACGCCTTGGCGTTGGCCAGCGGTCATCTCTTGTGGGAGTACCGAGTCGACCTGCCACAGAAGACAGGCCCTGGGCCCAACGGCGTCGCGGTCGCCAACGGCATGGTGTTTGGCGAGTCGCCCTATGTGGCGTTCGCTCTGAACGCCGCGACCGGCAAGAAGGTGTGGGCGGACAAAACACTCCTCCAGCAGGGCCAGGGCACGTTTGGCATACAGCCCCAGGTCGCCAACGGCCATCTATATCTGGCCAGCCAATATGGTCCTGCCAAGGGCGGTGGCATCCTGCTGGCCCTGAACGCCGCCAACGGCAAGGTGCTCTGGAAGTTCAACACGCTGAAAGGTCCCGAACCCGGTCCGCATGCGCTCGGCGTCGGCGCCGGGGGAGCGTGGGAGACGCCACTCGTGAACGCGAACGGTTCGGTGACCTACGGGATCGGCAACCCCTATCAGTCGATCGGCGAAGCCTACGCACAACCTGCAAAACTCCTCTACACCGATAGTGAAGTCACCCTTAGCGAGGCGACCGGAAAGCTCCTCTGGTACTTCCAAGCGGTGCCGAACGACTTCAAGGATTGGGACATGCAGGCGTCACCTATCTCGGCGGTCATCAAGGGGGTCTCGGTCGTGATCGGTGGCGGCAAGATGGGCGACGTCTATGAGATGAACGCGAGGACGGGAGCGCTCCTCTGGAAAACACCCGTTGGACTGCACAACGGTCACGACAATGATTCGCTCAACGCGCTCAAGCACAAGGCTAAGTTGAAGTTGCCCTATACCTTCCTCCCGGGGGCCTTTGGCGGGATCCTGACCAACATGGCCTTCGCCGGCAACGTCGTCTACGCGGCGACAATGAACCTACCGCTCGAGTTTTCGAGCGCTACTCAGGTCAACGGCGCCGCTCCGAAAGGAATCACCGAGAGTGGCGACATGGTCGCGCTAAACGCCCTGACCGGAAAGATCATGTGGAGCACGAAACTCGACGGGCTGCCGGACGGGGCCGCTACTGTCGCCAACAACATTGTCTTCACAACGCTTCTTGAGCGCAAGCTAATCGCGCTAAATAGAGTGACGGGCGCCATCGTCTTTACGCGAGAATTGCCGCGGTCGTCTAATTCCCCGATCGCGGTGGCGGGTAACAAGGTCATTGTCCCCGTGGGTGGGCCGCAGCCCAAGAAGGACCACGCCAAGTCAGAGATCATCGCCTACTCGGTGCCGTAAGGCTGAAAAGGGCGCTGGCCGCCTCTATGGCCGCCCAGGGGACTGGTGGCCTGTCCCAAGCGGCACTACCGCAGCCTGACCCGCCAGGACAAGTCCGCAGGACCATCCCTGACCTGGTCAAACGCGACTTCAGTGCCCAAGGCGTGAACCTGAAGTGGTGCGGGGACCTGACCGAGGTCCCAACAGACGACGGCAGCTCTCCTTGTCCTAAGTCCTCGACCTGGCCGGCCGTCGTATTGCTGGCTTCGGCCTGAGCGAGCACCACGATGCCGATCTCGCCCGTGCTTCGTTGCTGATGGCTGCCGTCGTCCGCGGCGGCGACGTGAAGGCGGTAATTTGCCATTCGGACAAGAGTTCGGAGTTCACCGCGACCCCGTTCGCCAAAGTCTGCGCCGAGCTCGGCGTCATCGAGTCTCCTCGTCTGCTCTGGGGACGCCTCGATCGAACTGTGGTGCTTTACAGCCAGCCTGGGGGAGCCGTTATGGCCCCAACGCTCCCGGCTTAACAATAGTAAACAGTTGTTTATACCAGTAAACATGCGTTCACTACCTGATGACCGAACGGCCAGGGCGGTCATCCGCGATGAGGCGCTGCGCCTGTTCTCCGCCCGCGGCCCCGATGCGGTGACCGTCCGCGATATCGCTGCCGCGGCCGGGGTGTCCGCTGCGCTGGTGATACGTCATTACCGGTCCAAGGACGGGCTGCGCCAGGCCGTTGACAACCACGTGGTGCTGGTGCTGGAGGCGGTCCTGGCCGAGGTGACGAAAGGGGCTGCTAACGGGGCGGGCCCGTTCGACCCGGCGGGCCTCCCGGTCCTTGAGCTGTGCCTAGAGCAGGCTGGGTCAAGCCACGCGACGACCAGCGCCTGACAGACCATGTCGCTTTGGGTGTGCTCACCTACACGTTCCCGCCCCAGCTGATCCAGGCCGTCGTGGAGGAGACGGGCCGGAAGTCGCGGCGCAACCGTCTGCTCCCAGCCCACCTGGTCGTCTACTACGTACTGGCCATGGCGTTGTTCGGCTCCGCGGGCTACGAAGAGGTGATGCGCAGCCTGGTAGAAGGTCTGTCCTGGGCATCTGGGTGGCCGGACCGCTGGAACGTGCCCACGAAGGCGGCGATCTTCCGGGCACGTAAGAAGCTCGGGGTGGAGCCGCTCGAGCTCCTCTTCGAGCGGGCCTGCAAGCCGTTGGCGCCAGCTGGGACGCAAGGCGCCTTCTACCGGGGGTGGCGGTTCATGAGCGTCGACGGCACGACGCTCGACGTCGCCGACACCCCCGAGAACGAGGCCGAGTTCAGCCGGCCCGGCACAGGACGGGGGCAGAGGACGGGCGCTTTCCCCCAGGTGCGCTTGGTCGGCTTGGCAGAGTGCGGGACCCACGCAGTGGTGGGCGCGTCCGTGGGGCCCTGCTCGGCCGGCGAGACGACCCTCGCCCGAGGGCTGCTCAGGTCGCTCTCCGAAGGAATGCTGGTGCTGGCGGACCGCAACTTCTTCAGTTTCAACCTGTGGGCCGGAGCGGCGGCCACGGGGGCCGACCTCCTGTGGCGCACGAAGTCCAACCACAGCCTGCCCGTCGAGCGCCGCCTCCGCGACGGCTCGTACCTGAGCCATGTCCAGGCC
>JBOGGK010000440.1:0-5921 GCA_050744045.1 Acidimicrobiales bacterium
CGGGAACGGAGCATGGGCGGCCTCAGCTGGTCTCGAACAGCGGGATGGACTGGCCCGAAGCGAGCGTCACGAACGCCCGCTTGGTGTCCGGCCGCTTCCCGTAAGTCGGCTTCTTGCGGTTCCGCTTGCGTTTGCCGGGACGGTTGAGGGTGTTGACCTTCACCACCCGGACGTTGAACACCTTCTCCACCGAGCGGCGGATCTGGACCTTGTTGGTCTCGCCCGGGACAACGAACATGTACACGCCCTTTTCGCTCAACGCGTACGACTTCTCCGAAACGATGGGCCTGACGACCACGTCACGGGGATCTTCCATCAGGCCTCCTCCCCCTCCTCGGTGGCCGCCTCGGCACCCTCAGTCCCCTTGACGGCCTCGGCACCGGCCACCTCGGCGCTCCCGGTCCCGATGCCCTCGGCACCGGCCACCTGGGCGTCGCTGGCAGCGGCACCCCCGGCAGGGGCCTCGGACCAAACGTTATTGCCCGGCACGGTAGCCCTGGTAAAGACCAGCCAGTCGCAACAAAGGACGTCGTAGGCAGCCAGTTCACCCACGAGCGCCAAGTCGACGTCGGCGACGTTGCGCAGCGACTTGTAGACCCGCTCGTCCTCCCGGTTGAGCACAACCAGGGCGCGCCCGGAGATGCCCAACACCTCCAGGGCGGCGACGGCCCCCTTGGTGTTCGGGACCTCGAAGTCCCAGCTGTCCACGACCGCGACCCGTCCGGAGGCGGCCCGGTCCGAAAGCGCCCCTCGCAGGGCGAGCTGGACCATCTTGCGGGGGGTGCGCTGGCGATAGCTGCGCGGCTTGGGCCCCAGGGCGACCCCGCCCCCGGCGTAGTGGGGTGCCCGGGTGCTGCCCTGGCGCGCACGCCCGGTACCTTTTTGCCGGTAGGGCTTGGACCCGCCCCCGGACACCTCGGCCCGGGTCCGCGTGTTGTGCGTCCCTGCCCTGCCGGCGGCCAGCTGAGCGGTCACCACCTGGTGCATAACCGGGATGTTGGGCGGCACCGAGAACACCGCGGGGTCGAGCTCGAGGCTGCCCGTAACCGCCCCGCCGGTCGAGCGCACCTCTACCCGAGCCATCACCTGGTCGCCTTCACGGCGTCGCGGATCAGCACCAAGCCGCCCCGGGGGCCGGGGACGGCGCCTTTCAGCAACAAAAGGCTGCGCTCGGCGTCGGCCGACACCACTTCCAGGTTGAGCGTGGTGACTTTTTGGTTACCGAGCCGGCCCGCCATCCGGGTGCCCTTGATCACCCGGGCCGGCGTGGCGCACGCCCCGATCGAGCCGGGCGCCCGGTGGTGCTTGTGGTTGCCATGGCTGGCTCCTTGGCCTTTGAAGTTGTGGCGCTCGATGCCGCCGGCGAAACCTCGGCCCTTGCTCGTCCCTGACACGTCGACCTTGTCCCCGGCCGAATAGATGCCGGCCCCGAGCTCCTGGCCCACGGTGAAGCTGGAGGTGTCGTCAACCCGCAACTCGACAAGCGCCCGGCCCGGGTCGACCTTGGCCTTGGCGTAGTGGCCAGCGACGGGCTTGCTGAGGGCCCCCGGCCGCCGCGAACCGTAGGTCACCTGGAGCGCCGCATAACCGTCAACGCCGGGGGTCTTCACCTGGACCACCCGCACCGGTGCCACCCGCACGACCGTGACCGCGATCGAACGCTGGCTCTCGTCCCAGATCTGGGTCATGCCGACCTTCTCGCCGACGATCGCTCTGTTCGGGGCCTTTGCGGGCATTGTGGTCCTCTTTATACGCGGGACGCTCCGCTCGGGACACCCGGGCGGAGCTCGCTTCACGTTGTGCCATGGCGTCCCTGCCGGTTTGGGGGCCGGGCAGGCGACCATGGACATCGGTTACACGGCTCGGCCAGTATAGCCAGCCCCGCGCAGGCTGCAAAACGCGGCTGCGCTTTCCTTCCCCACAGCCGCCGACCAGCCGACCTAGCCATACGACGCCACCACCGGGGTGGCGCGCGACCTCGCCCGGGCTTGCCGTGCCTGCACCGTAATGGCCCCACCAGGTACCCTCGGTACCCAGGGGGCCGGGCAAGCGGGCCGGGCCAGCGGGCCGGGGAGCCAAAGGGGCAAGGCCAGTCGTAACCCTGTGCCGGCAGGGCGAATGTTGTAAACCGATCTTCGTAGAGGGATGTCGTAGAGCGAGCGACGCCCGAGCCCGCGGGGGCAAGCCAATGGCAGAGCAGGTCAGAGCCGAACCAGGCGGCCAGCGCCGCCGACGCTGGGCCGTGGCCGCCATCACCCTGGTAGTCAACCTGGGCAGCTTCTTATTCTTGGTGCTCGTCGCCCGTTCGGCGGAGCCGGGGATCTTCGGCGCCCTCGCCGCCTTGGCCGGGATCACGCTTTTGTTCGAGGTCCCGGCCAACGCCATCCAGGTGGCCCTAGGCCGCGCCCAATCGGCCTCGGCCGACCCCGGCGCCCGCCCCGGCGAGTGGGCTCCCAGGGGAGCCGTCGGGCCCCTGCTCGTGGAAGCCGCCGCCTGGGGGGCCGGCGCCTGCGCCGTCCTGATCGGGCTGTCCCCGCTGGTGAAGGCGTTCTTGCACCTGCCCACCCTCGGGAGCGCCCTCCTCTTGGCCGCATATGCCGTCCCGGTCGGGGTGAGCGTGGTGCCCAAGGGCGTACTGGCGGGCCGGGGCAGGCTGTCGTCTTTGGCCGCCGGCCTGCTGGCGGGGACGGTAGTCCGCCTCGTGGTGGGCGTCATGCTCGTCCGCCAAGGAGACGGCGCCGAGGGCGCCGTGCTCGCCATGGTGGTGGGCGAGGCAGTGACCGCGGTGGTCGTCCTCGTCGGCCTGACCCAGCTGGCCGAGCGGCACCAGGTGGCCGGCGGGCCCGCCCTGCCCGCCCCCGGCGGGCTGGCCCCCCACCTGCGCTGGGGCGACGCCAAACTGCCTGCCCTGGCCTTCACCGGGTACTGGGTGCTCACCGCCATAGACGTCGTGCTGGCCCGGCACTGGTTGGGCGGCACTGCATCGGGATGGTACGCAGCGGCCGCCACCGCCGCCCAGATCGCCCTCATCGCCCCGGGAGCCATCGCCTCGTTGACCTTCCCCCGCCTGGTCGGCGCGGACGTGCCCCGGCTCGTCAGCCCGGACAGCCGGCCCAACCAGCGCCTCATGTTCGCGCTCGGCTCGGCCGCGGTGGCCGTGACCGGGTTCGCCGCTGCCGCCGTGGTGAGCATTTTCGCCACCTGGACCGTAAACGAGCTTTTCGGGCGGCCGTACTCGGGCGCCCAGGCCGTCGTCGGCCTGCTCAGCTTCTCGAGCGCACTCCTCGGCCTCGTCACCGTGCTGCTCCATTACCACCTCAACCGGGGGGGCAGGCTTACCGCCGGCCTGTGCTGGCCGGGGATAGCCGTGGCGATCGCCGGCACCGTCGTGTGGCACCACTCGATGACGCAGATCGCCACAGTCATGGTCGCCTCGACGGCGGCGGTCTGCGCGACGATGCTCGTCGTCGCGCTCGGCCATGCCGAAGGGAGCCGCACCAGCCTGGTCGAGAGCGCTCACCTGGCCCTGCTCGACGCCGAGATCGACCTCACCGTGGTCGTCCCCTATTACAACCCGGGCCGGCTGCTGGTGCCTACCCTGCAGCGGCTCCTGGCTGTGCTCGACGGCTCGGGCGCCGCCTACGAGGTCATAGCGGTATCGGACGGCTCGACCGACGGGAGCGACCAAGAGCTGGAGCAGGCTCTGGCCGGCCGGGCCCAGATCACCAACCTCATCCTCGCCCGCAACCAGGGCAAGGGGGCGGCCCTGCGCATCGGCTTGGCCAAGGGCCGGGGCCGCTACCTCGGCTTTATCGACGCCGACGGCGACCTCGACCCCACCTTGTTCGACTCGTTCCAGGCGATGGTGCGCCTCTACGGCCCCGACATAATCCTCGGCAGCAAGCGCCACCCCCTGTCGGAGGTCGACTACCCGCTGCTCCGGCGGGTCTATTCGTGGGGTTACCAGCAGGTGGTGCGGCTGGGCTTCCGGCTCAACATCCGGGACACCCAGACGGGCATTAAGCTCGTGCGCCGGGACGTTCTCTCGGCGGTGCTGCCACGCATGGTGGAAAAGCGCTTCGCTTTCGACCTCGAACTTTTCGTGATCGCGAGGCGCCTCGGCTACCGGCGCTTCCTCGAGACGCCCATCCGCCTGCGCCACCAGTTCACGAGCACGGTGTCGTGGCGCTCGGTCTACCGCAGCCTGCTCGACACGATGGCCATCTGGTACCGCCTCCGCATCCTCCACTTCTACGACGGGGACCAGGGACCGGCGACACCGGTCGGCGAGCGGCTGCGTATCGACCCGGTGCTGTTGCGTGGCGGCGCCGGGACGGGGGCGGGCAGCCAGGAGCCCGTCCGCCCGCCGAGCCCACCGGTCATGTCAGCACCGCCCGGGCCGGCCGAGGGCTGAGAAGCCGCGCGAGGCCGAGCCACGAGCTATACGAGCCGGTCAAACGGGGATAAATCGGACTTCCGGGCCGCCGACACGGCACTGGTGCCGGCCTCTATACTCCGGCCCAATGCCAAGCGCAGACACCACTCGTCCGTCCGGCGCGACCCAACGGCGATATGCCCGCGTCGCTCGGCGGGCACGACCCCATCACGCTCCTGCACCAGCATCGGTTGGCTGGCTAGTCGGCAGGCATGCGTGTGCGAGAGGAGACGCATGTACAAAACTCTGGTAAAGAGAGCCGCCGTAGCCGCCGTAGCCACTGCTGTGTCGGCGGTAACGCTCGGCGCGGTTTCGGCGACCGCTTTCGCGAGCAACAAGCCCGCGAGCAGCAAGCCCACGTACGTCATTGCCTATGAGGGCCCGCTCTCGGGCGGCAATGCCCAGCTGGGCTTGAACATGAAGTTCTCGGTCCAGTTGGCGATCAACTACGCCAACGAGGGCAAGACCTTCGGCAAGCTTCCCTTCACCCTCAAGTTCCTTCCCGCCGACGACCAGGGCTCGGCCACCATCTCGCCGACGACCGCCGGCCAGTTGGTAAGCAACTCCCAGGTCATGGCCGTCGTGGGGCCGGCGTTCTCGGGGGCCACGGAAGCCGCCGAGCCCACTTTCTCGGCCGCCGACCTGGCCACGGTAAGCCCCTCGGCCACGGCGCCGGTGCTGGCCCAGAAGGGATGGCACAACTTCTTCCGGGTCGTCGCTGACGACGACGCCCAAGGGCCCGCAGACGCCGTTTTCGCCCAGAAGCGCCTGCACGCCCACTCCATCTACAGCGTCGACGACGGCAGCACCTACGCCCAGGGCCTGGTGGGCGCCTTCGACACAAAGGCAAAGGCGCTCGGGATGAAGCTCTCCCACCAGACCGCCCTGGCCACCTCGCAGTGCGGTACCGGCAACACCGGTAATGTCGACCAGTACCCCGCCCTGGCGACGACGATCAAGTCGAGCAAGGCTCATGTCGTCTTCTACGCCGGGTACTACTGTGACTTCGCCCTGCTGGCCAAGGCCCTGCACACTGCCGGCTACACCGGTGGCCTCATGTCTGACGACGGCAGCCTCGACCCGCATTATGTAAAAGAGGCGGGCGCGAATGTAGCCAACGGCACCTACATCAGCTGCGCCTGCGCCGACCTGACCGCGTCGGCGGCGGCGAGGCCGTTCGCCAAGGCGTTCCAAAAGCTGGCCGGCTTCCCCGTCGGGACCTATTCCGCTGAGGCTTACGACTGCACGAACACGGTCATCGACGTCATGAAGCACCTGGGGGCCCACGTCACGCGCCAGCGCATCGTCAATGCGCTCCATAAGGTCACCTTCAAGGGCCTGACCAAGGTCGTGCACTTCAAGCCCAACGGCAACATCGCCGGCACCGCCGTGTACATGTACAGGGTGAAGGCAGGAAAGATCGGGGTCTTGGGGCTCGCTCCCTGAGAGGGCGACAAGTAATTCGAGCAACCAGGCGACCGGGTGC
>JBOGGK010000441.1:0-3969 GCA_050744045.1 Acidimicrobiales bacterium
GGGCACGGGTCATCTCCTTTACCTGGTCCAAGTCGGCGTGGGGCGGGATGGGAGGGTAGTTGGGGTCGGTCCTTACGTCGAGCACCGTCGGGCAACCGGCGGCGAGGGCCTCTGCCCAGGCGTCGCCAAGGTCACCGTCCTTACCCACGTCGACCCCGTGCAGGCCTATGGAACGGGCAAAACTGGCATAGGCCACGTCGGGGATCGTCTGGCTCTCGACGAACTTGGGCGAACCCTCCATGGCCCTCATTTCCCACGTCACCTGGTTGAGGTCGTTGTTGTGGAACACGCACACGACCAGTCGCGGGTCGGGCCATTGCTGCCAGTACTTCTTGATGGTTATGAGCTCGGCCATGCCGTTCATCTGCATGGCACCGTCGCCTGCGAACACGATGACGGGCCGGTCGGGATGGCCGAACTTGGCCCCGATGGCGTAAGGCACGCCGGGGCCCATGGTGGCCAGGTTGCCCGAGAGCGAACCCCTCATATCGCCGCGCATCTTCAGGTTGCGGGCGTACCAGTTGGCGGCCGAGCCCGAGTCGGAGGTGACGATGGCGTTGAGCGGTACGCGGGGGGAAAGCTCGTGCACGACGCGCATCGGGTTGACCATGTCGGGCTGGCCCGCCTCGAGCATGGCCTGGCGTTCCACCACCTCCCACCAGCGCTCGACGTCGTGCTCGATCTTTTCCCGCCATCCACGGTCGGTTTTCCTCTCGAGTTGGGGCAGCAGGGCGACCAGGGCCGCCTTCGCGTCGGCCACGATGTTCACCTCATAGGGGTAGCGCAGGCCCACCATGGTGCCGTCGAGGTCGACCTGGACTGCCCGGGCCTGGTCGAGCGGGGGCATGAACTGGGTGTAGGGGAAGCTCGACCCCACCGTGAGCAGGGTGTCGCAGCCCACCATCATCTCGTAGCTGGGCCGGGTCCCTAGCAGCCCGATGGCCCCGGTCACGAAAGGCAGGTCGTCAGCCAGGACGTCCTTGCCCAAAAGGGCCTTGGCCACCCCGGCGCCCAGCCGGTCGGCCACTGCGGCCACTTCGTCGCGGGCGCCCCGGGCACCCTGGCCCACCAGGATGGCCACTTTCTCGCCGCTGTTCAAGATGTCGGCGGCGGCCCGGACCGCCTCGTCGTCGGGCGCCAGGAGGGCCGGGGAGAAGCCCAGGCTCGAGGGTACCTGCTTGAAGGCGTGCTCCGGCGCCGACCATTCGGCCTCCTGCAGGTCGGACGGCACGATGACGCAGGTCGGGGACCGGGTGGTGATGGCAGTGCGGATGGCGCGGTCGACCAGGTTGGGGAACTGTTCGGGCACCATGGCCACTTCGACGAACTGGTGGCAGCAGTCCTTGAACAGCGACGACAGTTGGACTTCCTGCTGGTAGGAGCCGCCCAGGGCCGAGCGGCTGGTCTGGCCCACGATGGCGACCACCGGGACGTGGTCGAGCTTGGCGTCGTAGAGGCCGTTCAGCAGGTGGATGGCGCCAGGGCCCGAGGTCGCCATGCACACCCCGACCTTGCTGGTGAACTTGGCGTAGCCCACGGCCTCGAAGGCGCTCATTTCCTCGTGGCGGGACTGGACGAACTCGGGCTCGTTGCCGGCCCGCCCGAAGGCGGCCAGTACCCCGTTGATCCCGTCGCCTGGGTAGGCGAAGACCTTCTCGACGCCCCACTCGCGCAACCGGGAGAGGATGTAGTCCGAGACGGCGATCTTCTGGCTCATGTGGCGTTGTCCTCCTCGGTGGGCTGGCCCTGTGAGCTCGCGCCCTGGGCGTTTGCGGCCACCTCTGCCTGCCCAGGGCACGCTGCCCCTAGATGCTCGTTAATCAACTCATCTACCCAGGTTGCGCCGGGCCAACCCCAGACGGCGACAGCGCTGCCTCCTGGGTGCAAGAAGCCGAAGTGGGTGCAAATTGAGCCGGATATGGTGCCGGGCGCACCCGGTCGCCGAAAATGCACCCAGAACGGCGTGCTCGCGAAGGGCCGGGCCGGCCCGGCCACCCTGAGCCCCGGCGGGGCTAGCGGTCATCCTGGCCTCTGGCGACGGGCGACCGGGTCGGGGGGGACGGGGCCCCGGCCCTCTCAGGTTGCCTGCACGCTGCTCGGGACAGGTGCCTGCTCGGCCAAGGCGGCTGAGGCGGCTGAGGCGACTGAGGCGGCTGAGGCGGCGCCGGCCCGGGCAAGCGGGCCGGGGCGGAGCCGGGCTAGAGCGAAGAAGCCGGCCCCGGCGGCGACCAGGGCGGCGACCGCCCCCACCCCCAAGCCGACCCGGGCGCCGGCCATGGCGATCACCCAGCCGATCGCCGGCCCCCCGATGGGTGTCGAGCCCATGAACGCCACCGCCCACAGGGACATGACCCGGCCTCGCATCGACGGGGCGGAGCCGAGCTGCAGCGTCGAGTTGCCGGTAGCCAGGAGCGACACGCTCGCGAAGCCGACCACTGCCAGGGCGGCGTACTCCAGGCTGAGGGCGGGGGAGAGCGAGGCCAGCAAGACGGCGAGGCCGAAGCCGGTGGCGGCGATGCTGAGCGGGCGCAGCCCGGTCTTGCCCCGGGTGGCGGTGACCAGCCCGCCCAGTACCGCTCCGGCGCCCATGGCGGCGGTCAGGAACCCGTAGGTCTCGGCCCCGCCATGGAAGCTCTGCCTGGCCAGCACGGGAAGGCTCACGCTGAACTCGTAGGCGAGCATGCCGACCAGCGCGATCATGAGCAGCGGCACCCCCAGCCCGGGTTCGTGGGCTACGTAGCTGAAACCGGCCCGGAGCTGACCTTTGGCCCGCTTGGCGGGCGGGCTCGGGCGAAGCGCGCACTTGTCCATCGAGACGAGCGAGTAGACGACGGCGGCGAAGCTCATGGCGTTGACTAAGAAGCAGACGCCCACGCCGGCTGCCGCGATCACCAGGCCCGCCACTGCCGGCCCGACCGCCCGGGCAGCATTGACCATCGTGGAGTTGAGGCTTACCGCGTTGCGGACGTTGTCGGTCCCCACCATCTCGAGGACGAAGGACTGGCGCGCCGGGTTCTCGAAGGTGTTGTTGAGGCCGAGGGCCAAGGCGAGGACGCACACTTCCCAGAACGTGACCGCCCGGGTGACGGTGAGCACCCCGAGCACCACCGCTTGGACGCCCATCAGGCTCTGGAGCGCGACCATCAGCCGGCGCTTGTCGGTGCGGTCGGCGATCACCCCCGCATAGGGCCCGAGCACGAGGAAGGGGACCGTCTGGATGGCCACGACCGCCCCGAGCGCGGTGCTGGAGTGCGTGAGGTCCAAGACGAGCCAGGACTGGGCGATGGATTGCATCCAGGTCCCGATGAGAGACGTGGATTGGCCGTAGAAGAACCGCCTGAAGTTGGGGACCTGGAGGGCGGAGAAGGTCCTGCGTAGCTGGGTGGAGACCCGGTTCCTCATCGCGGTGGGGCCTCGGGGGCCGGGGCCCCGGGCCCGCCCCGGGGGCTGGCGTGCCGGCGGCGCTCGGCCCGCTCGGGGGCTTGGGGCGCCCCCTCGCGCAGGCGCTCGGCCAGCTTCTCCAGGGCCGGTGTCGCCGCCGCGATCGCCTCGCGCTCGGGCCCGTCCAGGTCCCGGAGCAAAAGGGAAAGGATGTCGTTGCGTTCGGAGCGCACTTGCTGGAGCACCTTGCGGGCCTTGGCGGTCGCCTCGACCTGGCAGACCCTCTTGTCAGCGGGGTCCGGCCGGCGGGCCAGCAGGCCGGCCTGTTCCAGCTTGGGGACCATCCGCGACAGCATCGTCGGGTTGAGCCCGCAGAACGAGGCCAGGTCGGACATCCGCGCCGGGCCGCGCTTGTCCGCCACGACCAGCATGTCGACCTCGGCCGCGGTCATCCACCCAGCCGCCGCCGTGGGCCGCAGCCGCCGGGCCAACCGGGCGACTGCGATGCGCAGCCGGGCCGGGGACAGCTCCGGGGGGCGGCCGGCGTCCCCGGGGGCAGGAGAAGGCGTCGGTTCCATGCACCCATAC
>JBOGGK010000442.1:0-2264 GCA_050744045.1 Acidimicrobiales bacterium
GCGCAACACCTGCCGGGGCGAGGCCGCTCTGGCTGGTGGTCCCGGGGCCGGGTGGCGCCCCCGGCCCCGCGGTACCTGGGTTGAAAGCAGCTGGCCCCGCACCGGCCTGGGCGGGGCCACCTACAGCCGCCTGCCCGACCTGCCCGGTGCTCTCGGGCGCCCCCGGCGGTCGCAGGAGCACGAACCCCGAGCCAGGGACGGTGCCGGCCAGGAGGTCGAACGGGTTCCCCTGTTGGCTCTGGGGAGGCGGGGCCGCCCCGTAGGGCAGGACTATAAGTGGCCACGGCCGCCCGACGGAACTGACCATCCAGCCGGGCACCGGCTGGGGGGCCAACCAGCGCCCGCTGTCCCAGGCTTGCACGGGCCCGTGCAGGAAGAGCGTGAGGCCCCCAGGCCCGGGGCCTGCTACCGCGAAGGGGGACTGCGGCTCCGGGTCGCCTCGCTGGAGCACGGAGATCAGCGAATTGACCAGCTGCTCGCCGCCGTTGGGGCCCTGGCCGCTGCGCTGGGCCTCGTTCACCAGGTGCGACTGGAGGGCGGGAGACGCCTGGGTGCCCGCCCAGACCACCACGTCCCCGAAACGGGCGACCAGGCCGGGCCCGGGCAGCACTTCGAGCTTGTCAGGCACGGGCGGCGACCTCCTCCAGTTGTGCCGCCACGTCGTTGGCGGTGGCGGGGCGGGCTTCGGGGTCGCGGGACAGGCACCTTTCCACCAGGTCGGCGACGGGCACCGGCATCTCTGCCGGGGCCGGCGCGGGCACGGTGAGCATCTGGGCCAGCGCCCGCACGACCGGGAGGTCCTCGATGCCCGGGAACGGGGGCGACCCGGTGACTGCGTAGCGGATGGTGGCGCCCAAGGACCATATGTCTGACCAGCGGCCACCTTCGCCCCTCAACAGCTGGGGGTCTACGTAGCCGAGGGGCGGGTAGCCCACCTGGGCCAAGGGCCGCTCGCCGTTGGCGAGAGGAGGGGGGGCCAAGACCGCGCCGCCGAGAGGACTGCCACCGGCCGCCCCGCCACCGGCCGCCCCGCCACCGCCTAGCCCACTGCTGGTGGGGCCGACTGAAGCCGAGACCAGGGCGACCGCCTGAGGGCAGATGCCTGCGTGTAGCTGGCCTCGTTCGTGCAGGGCGTGAGCTCCCCTAGCCGCGGCGGCAAGAGCCCGGAGGCGGGCAGGCAGGCTCATGCCGGCGGGCTCCGAGGCGAGGGTCGCGGTAACTGCGGTGGAAGCGCTCAGCCATACCACGGGCCGCTCGGCCCACTCGCCGGTCCCGGACTCGAGCCACTGGGGCAGGTACTCCGCACGAGCACTGGATAGCGGCTCCAACCTGGCCCGGGCCGCCACCCACGGGGTGCGGGCGAGCGGGCCGAGGACCCATATGGTGACCGGGGGGCCATCACCGCCCAGGCGGGGAGGGCGGCGGGCGTGGAAGCACGGCAGGACCCCGTCGTCGGCGACGACACCGGTGATCTCGTAGTCGGCCAGTTGGCGAGCCAATGGAGCCTCCTTGGGACGCTCGTGCTGGCGGCCCACGGCGCGGGCGGGTGGTCCCGCGGGCGGGCCTTACAGCCTTTTGGGCATCATGTTTACCAAGCAGGGGAGCAGGAGAACGAAAAGGTGGGCACAATCCGGCTGCCCTCTGCCCAATTTCTGGCCGCTGTCCAGGCGGCGTTCAGGCGGCGAGGGTGAGGGTCGACAGCACCTTTTCGGCCGTCGGCGAGGCGGGAACTGCGACCAGCCACACCTGTGACTGGGTCGGCTTCACCCAAGCCAGGACGCCGATACCGGTGCGGCCGTCGGAAAGGGCGAAGGTGTACCTCCAGGCCTTGGTGGCGTTGTGGGGGGCCCAGGCCGAACGCGAGGTCACCTTGTAGCTGCTGCCGAGGAAGGTGCCTACGATTGCCGGCAGCTTCTGCGGAAGCGGGACAGACTTCACCTGGGAGACTGATTCCCCGGTGCTCCCGCCCGGCCCCGAATAGTAGATGTCGCCGGATGAGTCGCTCAGGCTCTGCTGGAGGGACCAAGACCCGGGGGCGGAAAAGCTGGCATAGATGCCCTTCACGGGCTGCCAGCCCGGAGGGACGGGAGGTCGTACGGTCGGGTAACTGCCGTTCAGCCCGAGCGCCGCCCAGAGGACCCCACCGAGGCACAGGGGCGTCAGGCACAAGAAAGCGACCCACCCCAGCCAACGCCGGCTCCCGGCCTTGGCCGCCCTGACGGTCCCGGGCGTCGCGGCACTACCCGCCCCGGGCTTGCCGCCCC
>JBOGGK010000443.1:0-6251 GCA_050744045.1 Acidimicrobiales bacterium
GCCGTCGTGACGAGCAGGTGCTGGCCCCGGCCTCGCAGTTCCCGAGAGAAAACTCTGACGAACACGCCAAAGTTCGGGTCGCCGAAGGCGTGCTCGTGGCGCTCGGAGATCACGAAAGCCACCGACCCGGTGCGACCCGAAGCGAGGTTCCGGGCGGCTTGGTTGACGGAGTACCCAAGGGTGCCAACCGCGTCGTTGACCTTGGACACAGCTTCGGGGCGGACATGCCGTCCCCCGTTGAGCACGCGGGACACTGTCCCCCGTGACACCCCGGCCAGGCGGGCCACGTCTTCTATTGTCGGCCGCTTGGAGCGGTGCCCCGCGAGCCACGGGCCGGGCCCGAGGGAACCGTGGGTGCCGGCGAGCTCTCGCGACCCGTCCCCACTTGGCACCAGGTCGGGATCCTATAGCCCTACCCCTCGGCCGTGGAAGTGCCCGCAGAGCGGCGCCGCCTTCTCGCTGGCCCCCAAAAAGCTCGCCAGGCGCGGCGGCAGCGACCTGCACAGACCGCCTTATACAATCGTTCATGGCGAAGACCTCCCTTCGCGACGAACGTTGCTTGTAGCCCCACCAGGCTGTTATTACCATCCAGCACATGGACCAGCTGAACCAACTACCTCCGCCGAGCGCTTCCTCCAATGGACGGGCCCGGCGCCAGTACCGGCGCGTGGGCGCCTCTGTTGCGCTCCTCACAGCAGTTCTCGGGTTTGGGGCAGGGACGGTACCCGCCACTGCGGCCGCCGCGCGGCCGGCGGCTAAAGCTACCAAGCCTATGCATCTGGCCTTCTTCGGTTACGCAGCCGCTAACGCGTACACGCAGGCAGCTCTCAAGGGTGTCAAGTCTGTCGCTAAACGCTATGCGGCCACCGTGCATTTCTACGACCCCAACATGAGCGCCACCACCCAGTTGGCTCAGGTCGAGGACGCTGCGACCTCCGGCAAGTACAACGGCATGGTGGTCTACTCCGTTGCTGGCGATACGGTGGTGCCGGGAGTGAAGGAGGCGCTCGCCAGGCACATCAAGGCAGTCGCCGACTTCGTGCCCATTGGGCCGGACATCGATACTGACAAGATCCAGCTACATGGGCTCTCCGGTAGCGTGGTCGTACCCATCGACCTGACCGGCACTGCCGCGGGTGACCTCATCGTAAAAGCATGCGCCGGCCTCAACCCCTGCCGCGTGGTTTACATGCCCGGCGACAACACCCTCCCGCTGGAGATCGACCGCACCCACCATATGCTCGCGGTGATCAAGAAGCACAAGAACGTCGACCTGGTAGGTACGATCCAAAGCGGGTACGCCTCGGGTACTGGCTACACGGCCGGAGAGAACGCCCTGACAGCTCACCCCAATGTCAACGTGATTGCTTCCAGCAACGATCAGGCGATCGTCGGGGTCGAGCTCGCCGTCAAACAGCACGGCGACCTGAAGAAGATCAAGTTGATAGGTGGAGGCGGCACGTACCAAGGGGTGGCGGGCATCAAGAGCGGCGACTGGTTCGGGACTGTCAACTACTGCCCGACGACTGAAGCAGCTCGGGCAACCCAAATCCTGATCGACGCCATGCTCGGGCACCCAGTCAAGGACAACCAGGTAAACAGCCTCACCATCTGCGGCGCCCCGGTCCAGCTCACCAAGTCGAACCTCGGCAGCTACAAGGGCGAGTGGTCTGCTGGCTGAGGGTGTCATCCTCGCGGCGCACGGGGTAACCAAGCACTTCGGTGGGGCAACCGCCTTAGCGGACGTGAGCGTGGCTATCCCGGCTGGGAGCGTTTATGCCCTCGTGGGGGAGAACGGCGCCGGGAAGTCGACGCTGGGCCGGGTGTTTAGCGGGGCAGTCCAGCCAGACGCGGGTGAGCTGGTCCTAGAGGGCAGGCCGGTCCACTTCTCCAGCCCTCGCGATGCCCAACGCGCCGGCGTAGTTGCGGTAACCCAGGAGTTGACCTTGGTGCCGCAGTTGTCGGTGATCGACAACGTGTTCCTCGGCATCGAGCAGCAGAGGTTCGGCGTGCTGAGCGGGAAGCTGGCCGGGCAGCGCTTCGACCGGCTGGTGGAGACCATCGGCTTGCGCCTGCTCGCCGACCGCAAGGTCAGGGACCTCGGGGTGGCTGACCGGCAAAAGGTCGAGATCCTGCGGGCCGTCGGTAGGGATGCCCGCGTCGTCGTCATGGACGAGCCCACCGCCGCCCTCGTCGCCGACGAGGTGCGCCAACTCTTGGACCTCGTCCGGCGCTTGGCCCGCTCGGGTACCACCGTCGTCTACGTGTCGCACGCGCTCGAAGATGTCCTCGAGGTCGCCGACTGGGTGACGGTGCTGCGCGACGGGAAGGTTGTCATGACGGGCGCTACTGCCGCCGAGACCGCCGAGAGCCTGGCGACCGCAATGCTCGGGCGCCCGCTGGACATGACTTTCCCGGCTCGACTGGAGCCGCTGTCGTCGGCCCGAGTCGTTTGCGAGGTGCGCCACCTATCCCGCCACCCGGACTTTTCATCGGTCGACTTCTCGATCAGAGCCGGTGAGATACTGGGCCTCGCCGGTCTCGTCGACAGCGGCGCGACGAGCATCGGGCGCGTACTTGCCGGCGACCTGGCACCGACCGGAGGCGAGATCGCCCTGGACGGGCGCAGCTTGCGCCTTTCCCGGCCCCGCGACGCCCTTCGCCACGGTGTCTCTCTCCTTCCCGAGAGCCGTCGCGACCAAGGACTGTTCATGCACCGTCCCATCCGCGAGAACGTGACTGCTACGGGTGATGCCCTCGTCTCGCGGCTCGGGTTCGTGCAACGAGCTCGGGAACGTCGCCTGGCCTTGGAGAAGCTCTCGTCTTTCGACGTACGCATGGCCTCCGTCGACGCCCCTGTGAGTACCCTCTCCGGAGGCAACCAGCAAAAGGTCTTGCTCGGGAAGTGCGTCTTCATGAGCCCGAAGATGCTCGTCGCACTCCAGCCGACACGGGGGGTCGACGTGGGGGCCAAGGCGGCCATCTACCGGCTGCTGGTCGAGCTTGCCAGTGGAGGGACTGCCATAGTCCTGGTTTCCCCCGAGGTCGAGGAGGTCTACGGCCTCGCGCACCGCATCCTGGTACTTCGCCGAGGCCGTGTCGTGGCTGGGCTGCTGCCAGGCCAAGTCAGCTACGAGCAGGTCATGGCCTATGTGCTCGGAGCTGCCCAGATAGCCCAAGCGGGGGAGCTATGACAACCCCCCCCGTGGCCCCGCCTCGGCCACCCCGGGTTCATAGTTCGACCGCCACCGCCACCAAGGGTCTCGCCAAGGCGGCACGGCAGGCCCACGACTACGCCATCGTGGGTATCTGCGCGGCGCTCTTCGCGGCGCTCAGCATCCTTTCGAGCGCCTTCTTATCCTCTACCAACTTGCTCAACATCTTGGACCAGAACGCCTCCATCGGGGTAATCGCCTTCGGCGAGACGATAGTGATCATAAGTAGTAACTTCGACCTCTCGGTGGGCTCCACTTATTCCCTGGCAGGGATAATCGGTATCATGCTCACCGCCCATATCGGGCCAGCCCTCGCCTCGGTCGTCGCGATCTTGGCCGGGTCCGCCATAGGCGTGGTCAATGGAGGCTTGGTGGTGCTCGGCCGCGTGCATTCTTTCATCGCCACCCTCGCCAGCCAGTACGTGATCTATGGTTTGGCCTTGGTCGTGAGTGGTGGCGTCATCCTGCAGACCAGCGACCCGGGATTCCTTGTGCTCGGCCAAGATGACGGTCTCGGGGCCCGTTATGCCATCTGGTGCATGCTCGGCGTTGCCCTGGCCTCCGGGGCCGTGCTCTCCCGCTCTGTTTTCGGCAAGCACGTCTACGGTGTGGGAGGCAACCGGGACGCCGCCCGCCTCTCGGGGATCCGCGTCGGCCTGGTGGTCGTGGGTGCGTTCGCCATCAGCGGTACTACGGCCGCTCTGGGAGGGGTTATGGCTGCCTCGCAGGTCGGCACGGCCCAGGCGGGCAGCGGGACCGGGCTCGAGCTCGCAGGTATCGCGAGCACCATCATCGGGGGGACGAGCATATTCGGCGGGGAGGGGGCGATCTGGCGGACGTTCCTGGGCGTCATCCTCCTGGCGATGATCGGTAACGGTTTCGACCTCCTCAGCCTGAACGCCACTTACCAAGAGATCGCCGAGGGCGCCTTGATCATCGTCGCCGTGGTGGCCGATGCCTGGGCGAGGAGCCGGCCACCGCTGCTGAGGGTGAGGCTGCGGTGGAAGTAAGGCGAGAGGCCGCAGCACAACTGAAAGGAGGGGCATTGGGAACGACAACGGAGGCCGTGTACCGTGTGGCGATTGACATCGGGGGCACCTTCACCGACTTCGTGGTCCAAGAGGCGAGCACGGGTGTTACAAGGACAGGCAAACTTTTGAGCACGCCGGGGGACCTTGCCAACGCGGTGATCGAGGGCCTGGATCGGTTCGTCCCTCCCGCCAGCGAGGTGGACTTCCTCGTGCACGGGACGACCGCAGGCCTCAACGCCCTGATCGAGCGGCGTGGTGCCAGGGTGCTCCTCGTGGCGACGGAGGGGTTCCGGGACATCTACACGATCGCTGGCAACGACCGGCGCGAGATATTCAACGTCCGTTACCGTAAGCCGGAGCCCCTGGTGCCCCAAGAACTCGCGGTGGAGGTGCGCGAGCGCCTTGCCGCTGACGGTTCGGTGGTGACGGCTCTCGAGCCCGGCTCGCTCGAGGCGGCGGTCCAACTGGCTCGCGCTCAGGAGGTCGAGGCCGTGGCCGTTTGCCTACTGTTCTCGTACTTGAACCCTGCCCACGAGCTCGCTGTGGAGCGGTACCTGGAGGAGCACCTGCCGGGGGCCCAGGTGACCTGCTCTCACCGGGTGTCGCGTGAGTGGCGCGAGTACGCCCGGGCTTCGAGCGCAATCATGAACGCTTATATCGCCCCTACCGTTACCCGCTACCTGACCACCCTCGTGGGCAGCCTTGAGGCAGACCGCGCCAGCAAGCTGCTCGTCATGCAGTCCAACGGGGGCGTCATGACGGCAGCCGCAGCGCGCCAAATGCCCCTGCAGACGCTGCTTTCCGGGCCCGTAGGCGGGACCATTGGCGCCCAGCAGATCGCCCGGGATCTCGGGCGGGACAACCTCATATGCGTGGACATGGGCGGCACCTCGTTCGACGGTAGCCTGGTCGTCGGCAACACCGCCTCGGTGTCCAACGAGGCTGAGGTCGAGGGCCTGCCCGTGCAGATGCCGGTGGTGGACATCTACGGCGTCGGCGCCGGGGGCGGCTCGGTCGGCTGGACCGAGGCCGGTGCCATGCGGGTCGGGCCACGAAGCGCTGGCGCCGACCCGGGGCCCGCCTGTTACGGGCGGGGCGGGGCCGAACCAACTGTGACCGACGCCAATTTGCTCCTCGGCCGTATCGGCGAGGCGCGCTTTGCCGGCGGGGGCATGTCCCTTGACACTGAAGCCGCCCGCAAGGCCATTGCGCGGCTCGGAGAACAGATCGGCATGGACGTGCTCGAGACCGCACAAGGGATTGTCGACGTGGTGAACGCCAAGATGGCCGACGCGATCTCGACCGTAACCGTCCGGCGGGGTATTGACCCCCGAGGTTTCGCCCTAGTGGCCTTCGGCGGCGCAGGGCCTATGCACGCCGCAGACCTGGCGGCCCGGCTCGACATCGCCGAAGTGATCGTGCCGATGCTCCCCGGCACGTTCTCTGCTTGGGGGATGCTGCAGACCGACTTCCGCCACGACCTTCGCTCCACTCTCTACAGGGATCTCTCCCAGGCCGACCCTGCAGAGATTGGCGCAAGCTATCGCCAGCTCGAAGCCGAAGGTGCGTCGTTCCTAGCCGACGAGGGGATCGTCCCCGCCGCAATGGCCTTCGAGCGCACGGCGGACCTTCGTTATGCCGGGCAGGAGTACGCGCTGACCGTTACGTTGGGGCCTCCAGGGGAGGTCGATATAGCGGCCCTACGCGAGCGATTTGACCGGCTTTACCTGGAGCGTTACGGCCACTCCAACCCCGTCGCCCCGGCGGAGTTGGTGAAGCTCGGTGTCATCGCGACCGGGAAGGTCCCCCGTCCGGTGCCGGGAGCGCCGGCGGCCGAGCCTCGGACCGCCTGGGGACAACGTAAAGCCTTTTTTTGCGGCCGGGCCCACGACTGCACGATCGCTACCCGTGAACAGCTCGCCGCCGGAGAGCAACTGAAAGGGCCGGTCATCATCGAAGAGGCAACCTCGACCACAGTCGTGCCCCCGGGGTGGTGGGCCCGGGT
>JBOGGK010000444.1:0-8272 GCA_050744045.1 Acidimicrobiales bacterium
GTCCTGCTGAAGCCGGCCGCCCCGGGCACGGGCGTCATCGCCGGTGGTGCCGCTCGGCCCATCTTGGAGCTCGCCGGCGTCCACGACGTAGTGGCCAAGTCGCTCGGCTCGTCCAACAGCATCAACGTGGCGCAGGCCACGATGGCCGGGCTGCGGGCGCTCATGCGCCCCGACGAGGTGGCCCGGCGCCGGGGCCTTTCTCCGGAGGAAGTGACGCCGAAGGGCGTCCTCCGCGCCTACCAGGACGCCCAGCGGGCGCTCCACGTCCCCAACGAGGTGGCGTGATGGCCGATGCCCAGCTCCGGGTCACGCAGGTGCGCTCGGCCATCGGTGCCAAGCCCAAGCAACGGGGGACGCTGCGCGCCCTCGGGCTTGGGCGTATCGGCAGGACCTCGGTCCTGCCCGACCGTCCCGAGATACGAGGCATGGTGGCGCGGGTCCCCCACCTGGTCGCGGTGGAGGCGGAAGGGGGGCCAGCCGGGAAGGCGGGACCGGCCGAAGTGGCCCCAGGGCAAAACACAAGAGCTCCCGGGCGGGCCAAGGCGGCGCCCGGGGGACCTAAGGCGAGGGCGGAAAAGTGAAGATCCACGACTTGCACCCGGCGCCTGGTTCGCACCGCTCCCGCCGGCGCGTCGGCCGCGGTATCGCCGGCAAGGGGGGCAAGACGGCGGGGCGTGGCACCAAGGGGGCCGGCGCCCGCGACAACCCCAAGCCTGGGTTCGAGGGCGGTCAGCTCCCCCTCACCCAGCGCATCCCCAAGCTGCGAGGTTTCAAGAACCCTTTCCGGGTCGAGTACGCCATCGTCAACCTGGACGCTCTCGAGCACATGGAGGCCTCCGACATCGGTCCCGAGGTGCTCCGCCAGGCCGGCCTCGTCCATAAGCGAGGTATGGTGAAGGTCCTCGGGGAAGGCCGGCTGACCCGGCGGGCCAACGTTTCTGCCCATGCCTTTTCCGCCTCCGCCGCCGCCGCCATCAAAGCCGCCGGGGGGACGATAACGGTCCTTCCCGCCCCGTTCGGCCACGGCCGACCACCGGCGAAGGGCAATGCCCTTATGGGGCGCTGACCACAACCCGGCCCAGACTGCTAGGACTGGTACCCAGACGCTATGCCAATGCTCATGAGAGCCCGCAACCTAAGAGCCGCGTTCCTCATCGGGGACCTGCGTAACAAGATCATCTTCACCCTGTTCATCATCGCGGTGTACAGGCTGGGCGACAACATCATCTGCCCCGGCATCGACTTCAACGCTGTCCAGTCGCTGGCGGCGACGGCGAACAAGGGCGGGGTGATCTCCTACCTCAACCTGTTCTCGGGCGGTGCCCTCACCAAGATGGCGGTGTTCGGCCTCGGGATCATGCCCTACATCACGGCATCGATCATCGTCCAGCTCCTGATGGTGGTAATACCCAAGTTCGAGGAATGGCGCGAGGAGGGCCCGAGCGGCCAGCGCAAGCTGACCCAGGTCACCCGCTACATGACGATCGGCCTTGCCATCATGCAGTCCACCGGCCTCGCCTACGCCTTCCACCACGGTGGTGGCGGGCTCATTGGCGGTGCCCCCCTCAACGTAGACCTCATCCCCGACTTCACGATCCCCCGGGTGCTGCTCATCGTCCTCACGATGACCGCAGGCACCGTGGTGGTGATGTGGCTCGCCGAGCTGATCACCCAGCGGGGCGTGGGCCAGGGCATGTCGGTCCTGATCTGCATCAACGTCATCGCGGGCCTGCCCACCCAGGGGGACGCCCTGCTCAAGTCCTCGCATGCGCCCAAGTTCGGCTTCCTCGTGGCCTTGGCGCTGGTTGTGCTGGTGGCGATCGTGTTCGTCGAGCAATGCCAGCGCCGGATACCGGTGACGTTTGCCAAGCGGGTCGTCGGGCGCCGGATGTACGGCGGGCAGAGCACCTACATACCCATGAAGCTGAACACCGGCGGCGTCGTGCCCATCATCTTCGCGGCGTCGGTGCTCTACTTCCCGATACTCGTCTCGAACGTCTTCCCGAGCACAGGGTGGGGCAAGAACGTGCAGGCCTGGATCAGCGGCCACCTGGCCCAGCCGAGCAACCTGTGGTATATCGGCTTGTACGGCGGGCTCATCTTGGTGTTCGCGTACTTCTACGCGAGCATCACCTTCGACCCCCACCAACAAGCAGATGTGATCCGCAAGCAGGGGGGTTACATACCGGGCATCCGCCCCGGCCTCCCGACCGAACGCCATCTCCAGAGCATCCTTTACCGGGTGACCGCCCCGGGGGCGCTGTTCCTGGCCCTGGTGGCGCTGCTGCCGTCGATCTTCCTGGCGATCTGGAACGTCCAGAACTACCCCTTCGCCGGCGTCACGCTCCTGATCGCGGTGGGCGTCACGCTGGAGACGCTGAAACAGGTGGACAGCCAGCTCATGTTGCGCAACTACGAGGGCTTCCTCAGGTAGTGGGCGCCGGCCGCCCGCGCGTAGTGCTCCTGGGCCGCCAAGGCTCGGGCAAGGGCACGCAGGCGGCCCGGCTCTGCGCCACCTACGGCGTCCCCCACGTCTCGACGGGCGAAGCCTTCCGGGCCGCCGTGCGCGCTGGCTCGGAGCTCGGGCGGAGCGCCCAACGCTACATGGACCGGGGTGAACTGGTCCCCGACGCAGTGGTCGTGGCCGTCATACGGGAGCACCTCTTCGGCACCGGCGCCCCCGAGGGGTTCGTCCTGGACGGCTTCCCCCGTACGGTGGCGCAAGCGGAGGCGCTGGAGGAGATGTCGGTGCCAGAGGGCCTCGACGTCGCCATCGACCTCGAAGTCGCCACCGGCGAGGTGCTCCGCCGCCTGGCGGGGCGGCGGGTCTGTGCCCGCTGCGGGGCCAATTACAACCTGGTGAACAACCCACCCCAGGTGGCGGGGCGCTGCGACGTATGCGGGGGCCGCCTCGTCCAGCGCGACGACGACACCGAGGAGGCGATCCGCCGGCGCCTCGAGCTCTACGAGGCAGAGACTTCGCCCCTGGTGGAGTGGTACCGCGAGCGGGGCCTGCTCGCCGCCGTGGACGCCGAAGGCAGCCCGGACGAGGTGGGCGCCCGAGTAGGTACGGCGGTCGAGGGCGCCTGGCGAAGGCGGCGGGAACGGCCCGGTTCGCTAGCCTGAAGCCTGTGAGGCGCCGGCCAGACGAGATAGCCAAGATGCGCAAGGCGGGGCGGGTGGTGGCTGAGATGCTGGAGGTGACCTCGGGCGCGGCACGCCCGGGCGTCACCACGGCACAGCTCGACCGGCTCGCCCGCGGTGTGCTCGAAAAACGGGGGGCACGCTCCAATTTCCTCGGCTACCACGGCTTCCCGGCCGTCATCTGCACCTCGCCCAACAACGTCATAGTCCACGGCATACCGAGCGGGTACAGCCTGAAGGAGGGCGACATCATCTCGCTCGACTGCGGGGCCATCGTCGAGGGCTACCACGGGGACGCCGCCGTTACCGTCGCCGTGGGGGAAGTCCCGCCCCTTACAGAAAAGCTGCTGCGGGTCACAGAAGAGAGCCTCGCAGCAGGGATCGGCCAGCTGGTGGAGGGCAACCGCCTCCATGACGTCGGCTACTCCGTCCAGACCGTCGCCGAGGGCGCCGGTTTCTCTGTGGTCCGGGGCTACGTAGGCCACGCCATCGGGACCAGCATGCACGAGGAGCCAGGTGTGCCCAACTACTGGCCGGGCAACCCCGGGCCCAAGCTCCGCTCGGGCATGGTGTTCGCGGTCGAGCCCATGGTCAACGTCGGCGGCGCCGAGACGGTGCAGCTCGACGACGGCTGGACGGTCGTCACCGCCGACGGCAGCCTGTCGGCCCACTTCGAGCACACGATCGCCGTCACTGACGAAGGGCCCGAGATCCTGACCCTGGCTGCATAGCCCAGGGCCTGGGCCGCCGCCGGCGACCCCGCCGCCGGCGACGAGCCTGCCGGCGTTGCGCTTGGACGGTACCCGGCGGGCGCGCTATCATGGGACTTCGTCCCTAGTGGGGCTGGATGCGCGTCCACGCGGGCGCTCAGCGCCCCAATGGGGAATAACCGCTCTATCGGGCCCGTTAGCCGAGGTTGGACCCTGTGAAAGTACGCCCCAGCGTCAAACCGATCTGTGAGAACTGCAAGGTGATCCGCCGGCACGGCCGCGTCCTGGTCATCTGCACCAACCCGCGCCACAAGCAGCGCCAGGGTTAGGAGCAGCAGGCATGGCTCGCATCGCCGGAGTGGACATCCCGCGGGAAAAGCGCCTCGAGGTGTCGCTCACATACATCTTCGGCATCGGCCGTACCACCTCCAACCAGGTGTGCTCGGCTACCGGCGTCAACCCCGATACGAGGGTGAGGGACCTCACCGACGAAGAGGTGGCCAAGCTCCGCACCTGGATCGACGCCAACTTGAAGGTCGAGGGCGACCTCCGTCGGGACGTGGCCCAGGACATCAAGCGCAAGATCGAGATCGGCTCTTACCAAGGCTTGCGGCACCGCCGTGGCCTCCCGGTGAGGGGCCAGCGCACGCACACGAACGCGAGGACCCGCAAGGGCCCCAAGAAGACGGTCGCCGGCAAGAAGAAGCTGAGGAAGCACTAGGAGATGCCCAAGCCCAAACCAGGTGGGCGCCGGCCGCGCCGGCGTGAGCGCAAGAACGTCGCCTACGGCGTGGCGCACATCAAGAGCTCGTTCAACAACACGATCGTGTCCATAAGCGACCTCGACGGCAACGTGCTGGCGTGGGCGTCGGCGGGCAACGTGGGCTTCAAGGGGTCCCGCAAGTCGACCCCGTTCGCCGCCCAGCTGGCCGCCGAGGCGTGCGCCCGCCGTGCCCAGGAGCACGGCGTCCGCAAGGTGGACGTGCTCGTCAAGGGCCCAGGCTCGGGCCGGGAGACCGCGGTCCGTTCGATCATGAACTCCGGGATCGAGATCTCCGGCATCAAGGACGTGACCCCGATCCCCCACAACGGTTGCCGCCCGAAGAAGCGGCGGAGGGTCTGAGCCGTGGCCCGCTACACCGGCCCCGTCTGCCGCCTGTGCCGGCGCGAGAAGATGAAGCTGTTCTTGAAAGGCCCCAAGTGCGACTCGATGAAGTGCCCGGTCGAGCGCCGGCCCTACCCACCCGGCGAGCACGGCCGCGACCGCGTGCGCCAGGGCTCGGAGTACCTCACCCAGTTGCGTGAGAAGCAGAAGGCACGGCGCATTTACGGGGTCCTCGAAAAGCAGTTCCGCAACTACTACGAAGAGGCCAACCGCCAGCAGGGCATCACCGGCGAAAACCTGCTGCGCATGCTCGAGTTGCGCCTGGACAACGTCGTCTTCAGGGCCAACTGGGGCGCCAGCCGTTCCCAGGCCCGCCAGCTCGTGCGCCACGGGCACGTGCTCGTGAACGGCCGGCGGGTGACGATCCCGTCATACCGGGCGCGGCGGGGCGACGTGGTGTCCTTGCGGGACAAGACGCGCAGCATGATCGTCGTGCGCCACAACCTGGACACCCTGGGCCACCAGATCCCCCAGTGGCTCGACCCGGGTGCGGAGGGCTTCGAGGTCGCCGTCCGGGACCTGCCCATGCGCGAGCACATCGACGTGCCCGTGCACGAATCGCTCATCGTCGAGCTTTTCTCCAAGTAACGTTCCCCACTTACGCTCCGTCAGGAGGCTGCCCATGCTCATCATCCAACGCCCCATCGTTGAGGTGCAAAGCGAGGAAGAAGACAACCGGCAACGCTTTGCCATCGGGCCTTTGGACCCGGGCTTCGGCCACACCCTGGGCGTCTCGCTGCGCCGGACCCTGCTGTCGTCGATCCCGGGGGCGGCGGTCACCCAGGTGCGCTTCGACGACGCCCTCCACGAGTTCACGACCCTGCCCGGGGTCAAGGAGGACGTCACCGACATCATCTTGAACCTGAAGGACCTCGTCCTGCGGGTCGACTCCGAGGAACCGGTCACCCTCCGCCTCGACGCCAGGGGCCCGGGCACCCTGAGCGCCGGCGATGTCCAGACCACCGCCGACGTCGAGATCCTGAACCCGGACCTGCCGCTCGCCACCCTCAACGGCAAAGGCCGGCTGGCGTGCGACATCACGGTGGAAAAAGGTCGGGGCTACGTGCCCGCCGAGCGCAACAAGAACTCGTCCACGATCGGGATCATCCCGGTCGACTCCATCTTTTCCCCGATCCGCCTGGTGTCGTTCGCGGTGGAACCGGCCCGCGTCGAGCAGTCGACCAACTACGACCGGCTCGTGGTCGACATCACGACCGACGGTTCCATCACGCCCAAGGAAGCCCTGGCGTCGGCGGGCAGCACGCTGCGGTCGCTGTTCGGGCTCGTCGCTGAGATGAGCGAGGCGCCCCAGGGCCTGGTCCTGGGCGAGCTCGCCGGTCCCGGCAGCGGCTCGCCCGACCTCGACCTGCCCATCGAGGACCTCGACCTTTCCGAGCGGCCACGCAACTGCCTCAAGCGGGCCCAGGTCAACACGGTCGGCGAGCTCGTGTCCAAGACCGAGGACGACCTCCTGGCGATTACCAACTTCGGCCAGAAGTCCCTCGACGAGGTGCTACAAAAACTCGACGAGCGCGGCCTGTCGCTGCGCGGCAAGCAGGGGGCCTAGGCGGTGTCGGCCGTCCCGGGGCGGCCCAAGAAGGGCCGCCGTTTCGGCGGCGACGCCGCCCACCAAAAGGCCATGAGGGGCAACCTGGTCGCTTCCCTCATCGCCGGCGAGGGCCTGGTAACGACGGAGGCCAAGGCGAAAGCTCTTCGCCCGGTGTTCGAAAAGTGCTTGACCAAGGCCAAGAAAGGCGGCGTGGAGCACCAGCGCCAAGTGGTCGCCTTCATCCGTGACAAGGACATGGCGCACAAGTTGTTCGCTGAGATCGCCCCTCGTTACGCTGAGCGCCCTGGTGGCTACACACGCATCCTCAAGCTCGGGCCGAGGCAGGGGGACAACGCCCCGATGGCCCGCATCGAGCTCGTCTGAGCCGCCGGCGAGCCCGTCGCCGCCGACCGCCGGTGTGCAGCGGGCCTGCCTGCTCGTCGCCTACCTGGGGACCGGTTTCCACGGCTTCGCCCTCCAGCCCGGGCTCCGCACCGTGGCCGGCGAGCTCTCGAGCGCCATCGAACGGGTGGCTCGCCACCCGGTGGAGCTGACCTGCGCCGGGCGCACCGACGCCGGCGTGCACGCCTGGGGCCAGGTGGTGAGCTTGGACCTCCCCGCCAGCAGCGACCTCGAAAGGCTCCAGCGTTCCCTGAACAAGCTGCTGGCGCCGGCGATCGTGGCGCGGCGAGCGGCCTGGGCGCCCGAGGGCTTCGACGCCCGCCGGTCGGCGCTTTCCCGCCGGTACCGCTATACCATCGACTGTTCCAGGTGGCCCGACCCGTTCAGCTCGGTCACTACCTGGCACGTGGGCGAGGCCTTAGACCTCCGGGGGATGCAGGCGGCCTGTGACCCGCTGCTCGGCGAGAACGATTTCAGCTCGTTCTGCCACGCGGTGCGAGGTCGCCCCGGCCCGCTGGTGCGCAAGGTGCTCGCCGCCGAATGGTCCGAGCTCGGCAACGGCCGCTTGATGTTCGAGGTCGAGGCGACGTCGTTCTGCCACCAGATGGTGCGTTCGGTCGTGGGCACCTTGGTCGATGTGGGCCGGGGTAAGCGCAGAGCGGGCGAGATGGTGGCCGTCCTGGCGGCCAGGGACAGGTCGGCCGCCGGCGCGGTGGCGCCTCCTCATGGCCTTTGCCTGTGGGAGGTCAGGTACGCCCGGGTGCCGGGGCCCTGAGCGGCCCCCAACGGCGCAACAGGCCGGCCACGGCCCCGCCCGCCAGCACTAGCCAGGCCTTGCCGACCAGCTGGCCCGGTAAGGCCATGGACAGGGGGATCCCGGCCAGGGTGAGGAACACGGTCGAGTCGACGAGGTCGCTCACCAGGCCCGAGCCCACCACGGCGAAGGGGAAGTGGCGCGCCTGCAAAGGCGTGTAGACGGCGAAGTCGCAGGTCTCGGAGAGCAAGAAGGTGCCTGCTGAGGCGACCGCCAGCGAGGCGCTGGAAAGCCACCACGAAAAGGCGGCGCCGGCAAAGATGGCGGCCACTCCGGCCCGGGCGCCTGCCAGGCGCTGGAGCACGTCACGGGCTACGAAGGTGAGGCCGGCCAGGTAGACGCCCGATGGTGCCTCGAGGCCAAAGCCGACGGGGAGCTCGTGCGCCCCCGGCACGGCCCGGCCGACGTGGGAGATCATCCAGTTGGCGGCGGCGATGGAGCCGACATAGACGGCGAAGGCCAGCACCGCCACCGCCGGCCGGCTGACC
>JBOGGK010000445.1:0-19862 GCA_050744045.1 Acidimicrobiales bacterium
TCTTGTTCGTGCTCCCCCTCGTGCTCGAGGCGCTGCCCACGTCGTGGCGTAACCCCGTAGAGAAGTACTGGCCCACCCAGGCGGGCGCCCAGGTACAAGAAGTAAGTCACCAAGCGCACGCCCTGACAGCCTGGTGGGGGCTCGGGGAACTGGCCCTCTTCGTGGCGGTCTTGCTCGTGGTCGCCGGCTACGCGCTAACCAAGCGTGATGCCTGAGTGGCTCGCCGCCCGGGCGCGAGCACAGTCAGTCAAGAGGCAGGCCGCGCTCCAGTGGCACTACCGCCCACACGGTCTTGCCCCCGGCTTCGGGGCGCACTCCCCACCGGGTGGACAACTTGCTAACCATGATGAGGCCTCTTCCAGACGCGGTATGGGCCTTGCCCGCCCGCCGGCCGGCGTGAAGCGGGCGGGCGCCGGGCGCCAACCCGTCGCTCACCTCGGCCCGGAGCGAATGTCCATCGGCCTCGAGAGCCAGGCAGAGCTCTACCGCCGTCCCGGCGTGGACGACCGCATTGGCAACCAGTTCGCTGGTCACCAGGGTCACAGGGCTCATCCGGCCGCCCCGGTCCCCCAGCAGGTCTCTGACTGCTTGGCGAGCCGCGAACGCGCTGGCAGGCAGCGGCGGCAGGACACGTACCAGGACTGGTCCAGCGTCTGCGCCCGCTCGCGACCTTTCAACTACCGTGGAACGGTCCATAAAATCACCGTCCTCTCATTGCGAGATCGTATTTATAAAATTCCCTGGTCCCACTCCTGCGAAACCACAGCCCGCCCATGAGCCGGCTATCAGCATGGCCCGGGCGCCGGGGCGGGCTCGGCCGGGAGCATGGCGCACCTGCCACCGGCGTGAAGACGTCACCCTCTTCGGGCGCGCCCTCCTCGTGGAGCTCGGCGCCGTCCGGTGTGCCGCCGCCCTGGGGCTCGCCGCCCTCAGGCCCCTCCCGCCCGCCACCCTGGGGCTCGCCACCGCCCGGGCACCCCGGGCCGCCAGCGTGGCCGTCTCCTCCGGGCCAGGCCCCCCCCGGCGAGGGGCCCGGAGGCCTCGGGCCCAACACCCGCTGCTACGCCCACCCCGAACGCCTCGCCAGCGCCATCTGCCGGTCCTGCGGCCGGCCCATCTGTGCCGACTGCATGGTGCAGGCCCCTGTCGGCTGGCAATGCCGCCAGTGCGTACGGCGAAATGCTCGCACCTCACCCGTTGTCCGTTACCGCCCGGGCTCGCCCGGGGTGGCGAGGCTGCGCCAGATCCCGGTCACAATTGGCCTCATCGCCATCTGCGTCGCGCTCTACCTCGTGACCAGCAACGACCCCAGCCTGCTCGACCAGTACGGTGACTGGGGTGCTGGCATCCAGTTCCTCGGACAGTGGTACCGGCTCTTCACGTCGATATTTCTCCATGTCGACTTCCTCCACATAACGCTCAACATGGTCTCGTTGCTCATCATTGGGCGGCTGGTCGAGCCTGCTTTCGGCAAGTGGCGCTACCTGGCGCTGTTCCTCGTCTCGGGCCTGGGCGGCTCGGTCGTTTCCTACCTGATCGCCAACCCCCGCACAGTGGCGGTGGGTGCATCGGGCGCCATCTTCGGCCTGTTCGGCGCGTATTTCGTCCTCGCCCGCCGGGCTGCCGCCAGCACCTCGGGCATACTCATCCTCATCGCCATCAACCTGTTCTACAGCTTCAGCATCCCCGGCATTTCCTGGCAGGGGCACATAGGTGGCCTGCTTACCGGCCTCGTCCTCGCGGCCGGCTTCGGGCTCGGCCGCCATCGCCCAAACCACGTGGAGGTGGCCGCGGATGTAGCCGTGCTGGTGGGCTGCTGCATCGTGCTCGGCTTGCTGATGCTCCTGCCCGCCGGAGCCGTGCACATAGGATGAGCAGGTGCCGCGCCAGCTCGGCATGGGGGGCGTAGGTCAGTGGCAGACCGGCAGACTTTTAATCTGCGCGTCGGGAGTTCGATCCTCCCCGCCCCTACCAACCGGCAGACCAGGCCGGGGGCTCGTGGCCCGGGAGCCTGAGCACGAAAGCCGCAGATGCAATTCTGGGAAGAGCGCATTTGCCGGTTCCAAGCCCGTTTTTGCGCACGGAATGTACAAATGTGAGCTTCCGGCAACCGCATCTCCCGGTTTCGTGCACACCGGCCCGGCTAGGTGGGCATGGCCGGGGGTGCCTTCCCCGGTGGCCGCCTACCCGGCCCGGCTAGGTGGGCATGGCCGGGGTGCCTTCCCCGGTGGCCGCCTACCCGCAGGAATAGTCGGGGTCGATGGGGTTAGGGCCGGGCCGGTAGGCGTACTGTACGAGCCAGGGAGCACCGCCGGCGAAACCTATGTAAGCGGAGCGCAGCGTGGAAGGGTCGCCTGCGGACAGTGCGCGTTGGCAATAGGACTGAGCGCTGTAGTAACCGCCGCTCAGGCTGGTGGCGCCGGCGACCCAGATCGGCAACGCCACCTGCGGTACGTAGGAGCCGGTGATCTCACCCCACTGGTACCAGGTGGAGTAGACGCCGCCGGTGTACCCGGCCCCCTTGATCGCGTCGAGAGCCCCCTGGACGACGGCCGCGTTCACCGGCTGGAGTGATGTGGAGGTAGCCCAGCCTTCGGCCGTCTCGATGTCGAGCCACCACATGTCCGGGCGCAAGCCCTGGGCATCCACGAACGCGACATCGGCTTCGGCATAGTTGTAGCCCCAGTCGTAGCCGGCGCAGCCGCCATCGGTGGCGGCGCAAGCGGCCTTGGGGCCGGTGGCCTCGTTAGGGAGAAGGCGCCCCCTGGGTGCGGGTTGCAAGATGATGTAGGCCGACAGGTCGGGGCCCGCCCAGGCCGCTTCGGCTGCGAAGCAGCTGTTGAACCCGCTGATGGTCCCGTCGTTGACGCCCACTATCGCAAAGGTGGGATCGCTCGGCAACGCCTTGGTGGTCGCCGAGCCCCGTTTCGTGCACTGGGGCCAGGACAGGTCGTAACCCGTGGCGCCCGCCGGGTAGCGGTTGGCAGGGTGGGGCGGCGGGGGAGGTGGTGGTGGGGGGGGGCTCGGGTGGGGGTTAGGCGCCAGCGAGACATAGAACCGACCGGTGAAGGAGTAGCGGCCGTCGTAGGCCACCAGGGCGAAGGCGACCGTGCGCCTGAGCCTGGTCGGGTTGGCCCCGACGAGGACGTAAGCCGAGTAGCTGCCGTCGCTACACGAGGTGGTGGGACTGTGGGAGTACACGACGGGGAAGGCCTGGTGCGAAACCAGCTCCAGGCGGCACGAGCGGGTCCCGCTCACCCTCCCCGTCACGTGCACCCGCCCGCCGGCCGGGCCGAGCGCCGCCGGGGTGGCGCGCGCCGAGAGGACGAGGGGAGACGGCGTTGCGGCCGACGCGACCGAGGGTGTGGCCAACGACAACAGGCCGGCCGCACAGGCTGCGACGGTTATCCATGTGAGCTTCATCGACTTGTGCATTGCCAACCCGTTCTCGCCGCGGGTGGTCACGACGTCGCCGCTCCCCGGGGCCACGGGGCCGTCGCCACCCGACGAGGAGGTCCCCGAGGGGCGCGGCGGATGGCCGTTGGGGGAAGAGAGTGAGCCAACGCCTAGGCCACAAAGGCTAGGGCGTGGCCCTGGGCCGCATCAACTGTTCCCGTCGGCCGGCCCGCAGGGGCCGTGCAGCCAGGCGGGGACGCACTTCGCCGATGCCTCGCTCGCGCGCCAGCCGGCGGCCGCTCTCGCCGAGAGCCCGGCCGGGCCCAACTAGGCCTAGTTCCGCGCCTGGCCAGACCAGTGCCGTAGATTCGCCGAGGGACGTAGCCACGATCGGGGAGCCATGATCGACCTCAACAGCGACCTCGGGGAAGCTTTTGGTGTCTATCGCCTGGGCGACGACGACGAGATCCTGGCCGTGGTGTCCAGCGCCAACATCGCTTGCGGGTTCCACGGGGGCGATCCCCAGGTAATGGCCCGTACCGTGCGTAGCGCGGTCGAGCGGGGGGTGGCGATCGGGGCCCACGTCTCATACCCCGACCTGGTCGGCTTCGGGCGGCGCGACATGGACGTGGCCCCGGAGGAGCTCACTTGGGATGTCGTCTACCAGATCGGCGCTCTCGACGGGGTGGCAAGGGCCATCGGGGCCCGGGTCCGCTACGTCAAGCCTCACGGGGCGCTGTACAACCGCATCGCCGTGGACGAGTCCCAGGCAGCAGCCGTGGTTGGGGCCATAGCTGCCTACGACCGAGGCTTGCCCCTCCTTACCCTGCCCGGTTCGGCTGCCGTAGCCGCCGCCGAGGTCGCCGGGGTGGCGACGGTGGCCGAGTGCTTCGCCGACCGGGCCTACACCGCCGAGGGACGGCTCGTCCCCCGGGGCGAGCCAGGCGCCGTGGTCCACGACGAGGGCGCTGTCGTGGCAAGAGCGGTGGAGATGGCCACCCACGGGACAGTGAAGAGCGCCGAAGGGCCAGCTGTGCGGGTCGAGGCCCGTTCCATCTGCCTGCACGGCGACACGCCCGGGGCGGCGTCGCTCGCCGCCAAGATCCGCGCCGGGCTCGAGGCCGCCGGCGTGACCGTCCGAGCGTTCACCACCTGAGCGGCGAGCGTTCACCGCCTGAGCGGCGACCGTTGACCACCTGAGCGGGGCCGGCGCCGGGCCGGGACGGGTGCCCGACGGGCCCCATGCGCTCCCCGTCCTAGCCGTGTGCCGCCGGCTGGAAGGCTGCCCACGGGGCCGGCCGGAGCTGGAAGCGGACCGGCGTACCCGGCCGGGCCTGGGCGCAAGCCGGCAGGTCGCCCTCATCCACCACGCCGACCACGGGGTATCCGCCTGTGGTGGGGTGGTCGGCCAGGAAGACGAGCGGCCGCCCGTCGGGCAGCAACTGCACCGCTCCCAGGACGACCCCCTCGCTCGGGAGCTCCTCCGTGCGGGCCCGCTCGAGGCTCGGGCCGTCCAGCCGGATGCCGATCCGGTTGCTGGCGGACGCCACCGCCCAGCTCTGGTTGACGAGCGCGCCGAGCCCGACCTCGGTGAGCCAGTCCTGGCGCGGACCGGGGTAAAGGCGCAGCGTAAGCGACAGGGAGGGAGGCGGGAGGGGTGCTTGGCCCTGAGGCGGCGGCGGCCCAGGGTCGTCCCCGAGGGGGATGACGCTACCGTCGGTGAGGGCCGGCGGCCCCAGGCCCGAGAGCAGGTCGGTCGCCCGGCTTCCGAACACCGGGCTTACGGCGATGCCGCCGGAGACGGCCACGTAGGAGCGCAGCCCGTCAGTCGCGGTCCCCACGTCGAGGACTTGCCCGGGGCCGAGCTCGACCGGCGCCCCCCAGCGGGCGGGGCGCCCGTCGACGCTGACCGGCGCAGGCGCCCCGGTGACAGCGACGGCGCATGAGGTGCCGGCTCGGACGGCTACGCCGGTGAGCGTCGTCTCGAGCCCGGCCACGCCCTCGGGGTTGCCGACCAGCTGGTTGGCCAGGCGCCATGCCGGCCGGTCCAGTGCGCCAGAAGCCGGTATGGCCAGATGGGCGAGCCCGCGGCGGCCGCCGTCCTGGACGGTGGTGAGCCACCCGGACCTCACCACTTCGACCTCCCTCGTGCCGCCGGTCACGTGGCGACTTCCACGAAACGGGCCCGCGCCCCCGGGCTGAGGAGGGCAGGAGGTTGCCGGGCAGGGTCCCAGAGCACGAGCTCGGTCCGGCCTATGAGCTGCCAGCCCCCCGGGGAAGCGCGCGGGTAGATGGCGCTGTGCTCGCCGGCCAGTGCAACCGTGCCGGCAGGGACCTCCGGCCGGGGGCTCGGCCTCCGGGGGACGGCCGCCAGGGTCGGCGGGAGCCCGACCAGGTAGGCGAACCCGGGGGCGAACCCGCAGAAGGCCACGCAAAATTCGGTGCTCGTGTGGATCCCCACTACTTCTCGGGGCGACATACCCCAATGCCGAGCCACGAGCTCGAGGTCCGGCCCGTCATAGACGGTCGGGCACTCGACGAGGTCCCCAACGGGGACCGAGCCAGGCAGGGCCGGCCAGCTCTCGATCTCTGCCGCCACCCGGGAAGGTTGCTCGAGCCCGTCGAGCAGGACCGTCCTCGCGGCTGGCACCACCTCCACCGGCGGGGGGCCAGGCCAACCTTCTTCCACGCGGCGGCGGATCTCGGCGTACAAGCCGAGCGCGCTCGCCTGGTCCGCCACCTCGACCAGGAGGGCGTGCGGGCCCGCCGGCAGGACCCTCACACCCGCCCCCCGGCCATCGCCTCGGGCCGTGAGCCAGCCCGGCGACGTGCTTCCGCATAGGCGCCCAGCAGTTGCTCCTCGGCGTCGTCCAGGTAGACGCGCAGCTCTCGTACTGCTGCCGCGCCGTCGCCTTGCCCCAGAAGAGCTGCGATCTCGCCGTTGCGCTTCAGGTAGGGCGCATGGAAGCGCTCGGGGTCGGCCATGACGTGGAAGACCAGGCGCAGCTCGGCGAGGACGCGCCGCATCAGTTCGTCGACCCGCGGGCTGGCGGCCAGGCCGGCGATGGCTTGGTGGAAGGCCAGGTCGGCCGTACCCACGTCTTCCCAGCGACTTGCCCTGGCCGCCCGCCGGCCGCTCTCCACCGCAGCTTTGACGGCCCGGAGCGAGGAGCGGGGCGCCGTGCCGACCGCCTTGGCTGCGGCCGTCTCAACGATCCGCCTGACCCGGTAGAGGTCCACCACGTCCTCGTGGGTGGGGACGGCAACGAAGACGCCCCGGTTGAGCTCGTGGACGGCCAGCCACTCATGGCAGAGGAACCGGAAGGCTTCCCGGACCGTGTTACGCGACACGCCGAGGCCGGCGGCTATCGTCTCCTCGGGCAGGCGGGAGCCGGGGGGGAAGAGGCCCTCCATGATGCGGCTCCTCAGCACCTGCGCGACGTGCTCGGCCGTGCTCGTGCGCCCCAACAGCGCGTCCCGGTCCCGGCGCAGGCCCGCGAGGACCGCCCCGTCGCCGTCCTGGGGCGCCAAGCGCCCCGGCCGTGGTGCTCGCGGCGGTGCTTGTGCTGTCACCGGTTTCCTCCCAGAGCGGCCCGGGCCCTCCGGGCGCTCATAGATTGCCGTCTTGCTCTCTTGTTCAACAAAACTTAACTTGGGATCCGGTGGAGCAGAACCTCCGCCTGGCACTGGAGTTCGTTTCCGCGCCTATGTGCTGCAGACAGATCGGGTCGTCCTGGCCGGGTCGACCGCCGAACTCGTCGAGCCCGACGAGGTCCGCCGGGCCTACCTGGGCGTATGAGCCAAGTTAGGCTAGACGCTGGGAGGCAGGCACACAGTTTCCAGCCCTATTGGCTCGTGCGTCCGTCTTTGACCCACTCGGCCAGGAGTGGGTCGGTGACCCGATAACCCGTGCGGGTGCTGGGGTCGACTGCGATCTCGCCTCGGTCTTCCAGCGCCCGCACGGCCCCATGCACAGCTCCTCCGCGCGAGCCCCCGTGGCTGCGGCCGGCAGCATAGAGAGCGGAGGTATTTTCCGCCACGGCCGTAAGGGCGCGTCGCTGGCTCGTGGGCAGTGAGTTCCAGATCGCCCTCAGCTCGTCGCGCACCTGGCGCATGGCGTACTCGTAGGCTGCCTGCCAAGTGTCCTCTGTAGCCGCCCCGTGGAGGGGCGTGTGCTCGAAAAGGGCGTGGGCGAGCAACATCGTCCGCTGTGGGTGACCGGCTCCCAGCTCCAACAGAGGCTCGAGGCCCTGGCCAACGTCGCGCCCGTTTCGCTCGAAGCGGTCCGTGACGTAGCCGGCGACCTCCTCGGCGGGCAGCGGTGGCAGCTCGACCGGCGCGGCCTGGCCGTAAAAGGCCCGGCGGCGGTCGGCGAACAGCTCACGCATCATGCCGACCTGCGAGCCTGCGAATATATAGCTCGCTACCGCGCCTTGGTGCTGGATCTCCGAGCGGATCACGGCGTCGACGCGGTCTTTGGCCTGGAGGACGTCCTGGAACTCGTCGAACACTACGAGGGTGCGGGCGCCGTGGCGTTCGTGCAGGCGCCTTGGCAGGGCGAGGCGTTCGAGCAAAGGCGGCTCGGCCTGGGCGTCGAGCGTCACTTCGACGCCAACCGGCAACGGGCCGCCGCCCGCCCGGAAGGTGGGACGTAGCCTTCGCCTCACGCCGGTGAACCACAAAGCAAGCCGGCCGCGCAGTTGGTCGCCGTAAGCCCGCTCGATGCGCTGAGAAATGTCGGCGAGCGTGAGGACCCCAAAGAAGTCGACGTAGACCGTCGCCCAGCCGGTGCGGTCAGCATCTCGCAGGACGCGTCGCAGGAGCGAGGTTTTCCCGAACCGCCTCGGCGCTACCAGCCGGCTGTTGTTACCTTCCTCGGCACGCGCTACGAGCCGCTCCGCCTCGCTGTCGCGGTCGATCAGCTCCTCGACCGGCACCGGCTCGCTGTAGAGGAACGGGTTCGTGTTCGCAACTATAGAGCATTTCTGCTCGCTTCACGAGAGCGGCAGGACGACCGAGCCGTACCGGCCCGCCGGCCCGCCGGCCCGCCGGCGGAGAGACTCCACCACCGCCTGGTTGCTTGTCACCACGTGGGCACCGGTGCTTAGGCGCAACGCGGGCAGGGCCTCGTAGGCCCGCAGGTTGCTGCACGAGCAGAAGAGGGCACCAGCACCGTCGATGCCGAAGCCGTCGAGCGCTTCGGGCACCTGAGCGGGGGTCAGCGCCCCGATCTCCAGGTTGTCGCTGAGGCCGAGGCTAAAGGTCGGGCCGACCTGGGGCCCGAGTTCGGCGAGGCTCGCAACGACCCTCGCCGTCAGGGCCCTCCGCCTCCATCACGGTATTGGTGGCCGGCACGACGAGGCCCACCCGGAGCATGTGGGGATCGTACCTCGCCCGGGGCCCGGCCTCCCCGCCCGGCGCGACCTACAGGGTTTACGATCGTCCCACCATGACCAACTACAGAGCCGGCTGATCGCCGTGAACGGCCATCTCGTGACCATGGACGGCAGGCAGGCGGAACTGCGCCGGGAAGAGGTCGAGCGGTTGCTCGCCTCGTCAGTGCCTTTCTGGCTCGACCTCCAGAGCCCCGGCGGCGAAAGTGACAGGGACGGTGACGTCCACGACCTCTTGGAGGGGGCCTTCCACCTGCACCCCCTGGCCTTGGAGGACGCCGAGCACTTCGGGCAACGGCCCAAGCAGGATTCCTACGACGAGTTCAGCCTCCTCGTCGTCTACGGCCCCGGGGACCAGGACGAGCTCGTCGAGCTGCACTGCTACTGTGCCGAAAAGTACCTCGTGACGCTCCACCGCAGCCCCTGTCCCGGGCTGCACGAGGTGGTCCGCCGGATGCAGTTGGCGACGGCCCCGGCCACGATCGTGATGACTATCTATCGCGTGGTCGACTTGATGGTCGACGGTTACTTCCCCGTCCTCGCCGCTTTGGACGACAGGATCGACGACTTGGAGGACGAAATCCTACAGGCGCCGACGGAGGACCAGCTCGGGCAACTTTTCGACATGAAGCGCTCGCTCATAGCCCTGCGCAAGGTGGTGACACCCCAGCGGGACGTCTTCGCCACGCTCGTGAGCAACGACGCCTTGCCCGGCATGACCGGCGACGACGAACGGTACTTCCGCGACGTCTACGACCACCTGATCAGGGTGAGCGACCTCGTCGACAGCTACCGGGACCTCCTCTCGGGTGCGCTGGACACCCACTTGTCCACCGTCTCCAACCGCCTCAACGTCGTCATGAAACAGTTGACGATCATCGCCACGATCTTCCTGCCGCTCAGTTTCTTGACCGGTTTCTTCGGCCAGAACTTTGGGTGGATGGTCAACCGCCTCGGAAGCCTCGGGGTCTTCCTGGGCGCCGGGATAGGGGCCCAGGTAGTCATCGTCGTCAGCTTGCTGATGCTGTTCCGCCGGCGGGGCTGGCTCGGCTCCCAGGGGATGGTGCCCACCCCGGCGCCCGCCCGGCGCCCCCGGGTCGGGCCCCACAACCGCTGGCTCGCCCTCCGCCCGGTGCTGGCGAGGCGTCAGTAGCGGCGCCTACAAAGGGGTGTTGCCGTGCTTGCGGGCGACCAGGCGCTCCCGTTTGGTCCGCAGCGCGGCGAAGCAACGGGCGACCGTCCGGCGGGTCTCGGCCGGGTCGATGACGAGGTCGACATACCCCCGCTCGGCGGCAACATAGGGGTTGAGGAAGTGGTCCCGGTACTCCTCGGCCAACCTCCCCCGGGCCTCGTGCCCGGCCTGGCGGTGCAGGATGCTCACGGCCCCTTCTGCCCCCATTACCGCCAGCTCGGCGCTGGGCCAGGCGACACAGAAGTCGCTGCCCATCGCTTTGGAGTCCATGACTATGTAGGCGCCCCCGTAGGCCTTGCGCAGCACAAGGCAGACCCGGGGGACGGTCGCCTCTGCGTAGGCGAACACGAGCTCGGCCCCGTGGCGGATGATGCCCCGCCACTCGAGGTCTCGACCGGGCATGAAGCCAGAGGTGTCCACCAGGGTCAGCAGGGGCAGGTTGAACGAGTCGCACAGGGCCACGAACCGGGCACCTTTTTGCGAGGCGGCGATGTCTAGGGTGCCCGACATGACCTGAGGCTGGTTGGCCAGGACGCCAACCGCGTGGCCGCCCACCCGCACCAAAGCGGTCACCAGTTGCGGGGCCCAGGCCGCCCGCAGTTCGAACACCCCCCCCTCGTCGGCCACGGCTGCGATGACCTTGCGGACGTCGTAGCTGCCGGAGGCTCGGGCCGGGATGACATCGCGCAGCTCCGGGGTCGCCCGCGAGACTGGATCCGCCGAGAGGCGCACCGGGGCCAGCTCGTCGGAATGCGAAGGCAAGAACGACAAAAACCTGGCCGCCACCGCGGCTGCCTGGCCGGCGTCCCGGGCGACGAGCGTGGCCAACCCGGAACGGGCACCGTGCACAGCGGCGCCTCCCAACTGGGAAGGCCGCACCTTCACCCCGGTCAGCTCCGCCACCGCCGCCGGGCCTGACACGTAGGCGACGGCGTGCGAAGTCATCACGACGGCGTCTGCCAACCCCAACAAAAAGACCGGCCCCGACAGCAGCGGGCCATCGACCACGGCTAAGACCGGCACGGTCCCCGAGCAACGAGCCAGGGCGGCGGCCGCCCCTCCCCAGCCGTGGAGGGCCCCCACCCCCTCGGGCAGGTCCGAACCCGAAGAAGCCAGCCACGCCACCAGGGGCAATCGCCGGTCGTAGGCCAGCTCTGCGGCCTTGGCAAGGGCGGCGGCACTCTCAGCGCTCGACAACCGGCCCCGGGCGGGGCGGCCGGCGTGCCTGGGCCGGGCGCTCACAACGGGCCGCCCTCCCGGCTCGAGCGGGCCTGCGCCGACCACGAGGTCCCTCGCTCCCCCAGCCTCCTTGGCAGGAGGAGGACCGCTATCGCGGCGACCGGCCCGGCTCAACCTGCCGTCGGTCACCAGGCCGAGGCGGGCCTCGGCGTCCCAACTGGGAGGCACGGCCCGGCGCCCCCTCATGCGCCCCCCATGCCGACGTCGTGGGGCGGCCCCGCGTCGTCCATCCCCCGGGCGATCAGGAAACCGCGTGCCCGCTCGGCCAGCGGGTAGCGGTTGACCAGGTCCCAGAAGGCCTTGCCATGGCTCTTCACGAACAGGTGGGCCAGCTCGTGCACCACGACATAGTCCAGCACCCACAGGGGCTCGCCAGCCAACTTGGACGAAATGCGGATGGTGGCATCGCCAGGTGTACAGCTGCCCCAGCGCGACTGCTGGTTTTCGACCCAACGGATCTCGGCGGGCATGGCCAGGCCGAACTTGGCCGAGAGCCGCCTCGCTCGTTGGGCCAGGTCGACGCCGGAAGCTCGCTGCCGGCTCTCGGCGCGTCGCAGCATCTCGTTGACCCAGCGTCGCTCCTCCGCCTTGCTGAGCGTTGCCGGCACGCTCACCTGCAAGGTGTTGCCCACTTTGCGCGCCTGGATGGTCTTGCGCCGGCGCCGGCTCCGGATCACCTCAACCTTCATACCTCTCAAGAAGTTATGCGCTACCGGTGACGGTTTCTGCCCCCATCGCTAGGAGATCCAGGTGCTCGAGGGGGACGAGATCCAGGTTCGGCGGCGAGCCCTTGGCCTCCAACCTCCACCCGCTCAGGTTGCCATGGCGGTTGCCCTCGTGCCAGATCCCGAGCGCCCGTTCCAGGGCCATGACCACCCCGCCGTGGGTAACGGCCAGGACGTCGTCCCCGCCGGCGCCGAGACGGCCGAGCGCGCCCATGGCACGCTCGAAAAAGGCCCGGCGCGTCTCCCCGCCGGGGACCCGGTCCAGGCGGCCGGCGCCCCTGGCCTCTATCTGGCCGGGCCAGCGGGCCTCGATCTCCTCCCGGGTGAGCCCGTTCCACTGGCCCAGCTCCTGCTCACGCAGATCGGGGTCTACCACGAAGGGGCCTTCGTACCCGAGCTCGGCGGCGAGCAGTTCCGCCGTCTGGCGCGCCCGGGCGAGGTCCGACGAGGCGACCCGGTCAGGGCTCGTGCCCAGCGAGGCGAGCGCTCGCCCCGCCTTGCGCGCCTGCTCGGCACCGAGCGGGGACAGGGGGGCGTCGGTCCAGCCTTGCCAGCGGCCGGCGGCGTTCCAGACGGATTGTGCGTGGCGGAGGACGAGGAGGTGGCCCATCCGATCATTTTCGCAGAACCGGCCCGGGCCCCCGGCTAGGTAGCCTGCAGCGGTGCCGCCCTCCGGCCCCCCGGTGCCGCCAGACGCCCCGGCGCCGCCTGGTCCCGGAGCAGTAACCGTCTTGTTCTTCGCCGGCGCCAGGCAAGCCGCCGGGCAGTCCCGGGCGAGCATGCCAGCCGGCGCCACGGTGGCCGAGCTCGCCGAGCGCCTCCACTCCAGCTACGGCGAACAAATGGCCGCTGTCTTGGCCAGCTGTGCCATCTGGGTCAACGGCCTGCCGGCGGAGCCGGGCATGCTCCTGCACGCGGGGGACGAAGTGGCCCTTCTGCCTCCGGTGTCGGGCGGGTGAGCGGGGCGACACTGCGGTACTCTCGGAGCTGATGGCTGACTTCAAGCGCATCGAGGTGGCCGACCCCGACTACCTTTCCGGTTTGGGCCAACTGCCGCTGAGCGAGCTGAGGGCCAGGCGCGAGTCGTGCGCGGAGCTCGAGATGGAGATCTCCTACCTGCGCCGCCTCGTCCAGGCCCGTGTCGACCTCATCGTGGCCGAGTCCGAGCGCCGCCAGCTGGGTCTGTCCGAGCCCAACACGGAGATCCTGGTGGAGCAACTGCCCCAGATCCTCGGTGATCACGCTCGAGCTGGCGGGCCGGGGCGCCTGCCCGCCTTCTTGGCCCCAGCTCAGGGCGCGCGCGCCAGCCTGGCCGCCCGGGTCGAGGACATCTTGCCATCGGAGCGCCTCGGTTCCTTGAGCGAGCTGGCTTCCGACGAGCTCGACCTCCTGCTTGACCGCCTCTCCGCGCTGGAGCGCGACGTCTCGGCCGAACGGCGGGCGTTGCACGACGTCCAAGACCGCCTCCAAGAAGAGCTCGTCCGCCGCTACCGCAGCGGGGAAGCCACGGTGGACGCCCTACTGGGCTAGAGGCACTGGGCTAGAGGCACTGGGCTAGAGGGCCCTGCGCTAGAGGCACCGGCGGCGAGGAAAAGCGCCGGCTCGCCCCGGCTACGATTGGCGGTGCGGCAGCCCGGGAGCCTCCCGTCATTTCGTTCGGGGAAGTACGAACTGCCGGTGCTCACGGGCTTCCGCTCCCATTAACTGGTACCCGCTCGGGCTGGCCGGTACCCGCCCGAGCAGACGGGGCGGTTTTCGCCTACCCTCGTAGTTGGAGAAGGGTGAACATGGGCAAGCTCAACGATGTCCGGTCCCGGTCGCGCTACGTCACTGTCAGCGAGGTGGCGCAGCTGCTCCGGGTCTCCAACATGACGGTGTACCGGTTGGTGCAATCAGGCCAGCTCCCGGCCCTCCGGGTGGGCCGGTCCTACCGGATCCGCGAAGAGGACGTGGACAGGTTCGTGGCCACCCAGTACACAGTGGCAGGCTGAGGACGGGCCGAGCCGCTGGAGCCGGGGCCACGACGGGAGCCGCCACGTGCGTGGTGAGCCTTCTCAGCGATTACGGCTTGGAGGACGGCTTCGTCGGGGCGCTGCACAGCGTGCTCCGGCGCCGGGTCCCCGACCTGCCCATCGTCGACCTCACCCACGGGGTACGCCGCCAAGACGTGCGGGCCGGCAGCCTGGCGCTCCTGCGGGCGGTGCCCTATCTCGCCCCCGGCGTCGTCGTCGCCATCGTCGACCCCGGGGTGGGCACGGCCCGCCGGGGCGTGGCCGTCCGTTCGGGCCCGGTGTCCCTGGTAGGCCCCGACAACGGCCTGCTGGTCCCGGACGTCGAAGCCCTGAGGGTCGCCTCGGGGGCGGTCGAACTGGAGGACCGCGGCTACTGGTTCCACCCCCCCGGGCCCACCTTCGCCGGGCGCGACATCTTCGCGCCGGCGGCCGGCGTGCTGGCCGCCGGGGGAGACCTGAGCGACCTCGGGCCCCCGCTGGAACGGCAAGGGTTGGTGCGGCTGCCGCAACCGGTCTGCCGCCGGCGCCCGGACGGCGCACTCGAAGCCGAGGTGACCTGGGTGGACCGCTTCGGCAACGTCGAGCTGGCTGCCGGCCCGAGCGATCTGCCTGCGCCCGACGCCGTAGCCGTCTCCCCGGCTCCGCCGGCGGGCCAGTCCCGGCCGGTACGTGTCGTGCGGGCCTTCAGCGAGCTCGGCCCCGGAGAACTGGGCCTGCTGGTGGACTCCTACGGCCACCTCGCCCTGTGCGTCTACGGCGCCAGTGCCGCCGACCTGCTGGGCACCCGGGAGGAGGGCCTGGTCTTGCTTTCCCGGTTGTAGAAGGCCCGCGTGGGGAAAGGCCGGCGTGGGGAGCGCTCGGCCCCGCCGGGGCACCGTGGGCGGCGAAGCCGCCGGCCCGGGCCCGGGCCCGTCGATTCTGCATGCCACGGCGTACGATTGTCCAGTGCCAGTGGCGCCTGCCCCTGTAGCCGGCGGCCGCCGCCTGCTGCCCGAAGCCACGGTGGGACGGCTCCCGTTGTACCTGCAGGCCCTGGCCGACGCCGACGACGACCACCAAGTGACGATCTCCTCGGAGGAGCTCGCTTCCCGGGTCGGTGCCAACGCCGCTCAGGTCCGCAAGGACCTTTCCTACCTGGGCTCCTACGGGACCCGCGGCGTCGGCTATGACGTCGAGCTGCTCTACCAGCACATCCACCGCCGGCTCGGGCTCAACCGGGAGTGCAACGTGGCCCTGGTGGGGGTGGGCAACCTCGGCCAGGCCCTCGGCCACTACCGGGGCTTCGCCGAAAAGGGCTTCCGGGTGGTGGCCGCCTTCGACACCGACCCGGTCAAGATGGGCCTTCGCTTGGGCGAGGCCGTGGTCCAACCAATGGCTGACCTGGACCGCGTGGTCAGGCAGAGACATGTGAGCATGGCCCTCATAACGACGCCTGCCTCGGCCGCCCAGGACGTGGCGGAACGGCTGGTGAAGGCGGGGGTCACCTCGCTGCTCAATTTTGCCCCCGTCGTCCTCAACTTGAGCGCCCGGGTGCGGGTGCGCAAGGTCGACCTGGCCGTCGAGCTCCAGATCCTCGGCTACTACCAGCACTACCGCAGCCGGGCCCGTTCCTCCCGCTCCCGGAGCGGCACCGGCACGGGCGGGCGCGAGCACGCAGCGCGAGCGGCCACCGCCCAAGCCTGGGGGGCAGGGGCCGAGTGAGCGCCGCCCACGCCCCCGAGGGCGCCGTCTACCCCGTAGCCCTCATCGTGAAGGGCCGGCCCTGCCTGGTAGTGGGAGGCGGCCACGTAGCCGAACGCAAAGCCCGCGGCCTGCTGGCCGCCGGCGCCGAAGTCCACGTCCTCGCCCAGGACGTGATGCCGGTGATTAGACGGCTGGACGGCCTCGCCAGGGTCGAGGAACGTCCCTACCGCCGCGGCGACGCCGCCGGTTACCGCCTCGTCGTGGCCGCCACCGGCGACCCGGCCACCAACCAGGCCGTCTACGACGACTGCGAAGAGATCGGTACCTGGGTGAACTCAGCCGACGACCCGGACCGCTGCTCGTTCTTCCTGCCTGCCGTGGCCCGGCAGGGCCCGGTGAGCGTGGCGGTGTCGACCGCCGGCTACAGCCCCGCCCTGGCATCGTGGTTGAAGGCCCACGTCACCGAGCACATGGGCCCGGAAATGGCCGAGCTCGCCCAGCTGTTGTCCGAGTTGAGGACGAGGGTGAAAGCACAAGGCCGGAGCACCGAGGACGTCGACTGGCGACAAGGGCTTGATTGGGCAATGCTCGACTTGATCCGAAATGGATGTCGAGCGGAAGTGAAGGAGCGCCTCGAGGCGTGTCTGTTGCAGTAGTCGGCATAAACCACCGGACGGTGCCCCTGGAGGCGCTCGAGCCTCTCATCGTGGCGCCCGGGGACCTCCACAAGGCGCTCGCCGACCTATCTTCGCGCTCCCACCTGAGCGAGGTCGTGGTCCTTTCGACCTGCATGCGCACCGAGGTTTACGCCGTCGTCGACCGCTTCCACGCCGCCATGGCCGACATCAGGGAGTTCCTGGCGGCTTGGAGCGGGAGGCCGCCCGAGGAGTTCTCCGGGAACCTCTATTCTTATTTCGACGACGGGGCGGTCAACCACCTGTTCCGGGTGGCGTCCGGTATCGACTCGGCCTCCCTCGGCGAACCCGAGGTGCTGGCCCAGGTGCGCCACGCCTGGGAGGCGGCGGCGGGCGAGGGTGCCGGTGGATCCGTGCTGGCGGCGGCGTTCGGGCATGCCCTCCTCGTGGGCAAGCGTGCCCGCACCGAGACTGCCATTTCCCGGGGCACGACCTCCCTTTCCTACGCCGCCGCCCAGCTCGCCGCCCGTACCGTAGGTGGCCTCGAGGGCAAGCAGGTCCTCGTCATCGGCGCCGGGGGGGTGGGCGCCGGTGCCGCCCGGGCTTTCGCCGCCGCCCCGGGTGCCAAGCCGGTGCTGGTGGCCAACCGCAGCGGGGCGAGAGCCAAGCAAGTGGCAGCCGCCGTGGGCGGGCGGCCCGTCCCCTGGCACGAGGTCGGACGGGCGCTGGGGAAGGCAGACGTCGTCGCCTGCTGCGCCGCCGGCGAGCTCGCCCCGGCGGGGACGGGCGCCCTGGCCGACGTCCTGGCCCACCGGCCCGAGCACCCGGTGCTGCTCGTGGACATGGCCGTGCCCCGCAGCGTCGACCCGGCGGTGTCCGCCTTGCCCGGCGCCAGGGTGCTCAACATGGACGACATCGCGGAGTTCGTGGCCGCCCAGATGGACGGGCGCCGAGCGGAGCTGCCGGCGGTGGAGCGTATCGTCGCCGAAGAGCTCGACCGCTACAACGCCACCCTGGCTGCCCGGGGGGTGGCGCCCCTGGTGGGCGCCCTGCACAGCTGGGCCGAGGAAGTTCGCCGGGCCGAGCTCGGCCGCTTGGAGGGCCGCCTCGCCCGCTTGGGAGGAGCCGAGCGGGACGTGGTGGAACTCGTCACCAAGCGGATCGTGGCCAAGCTCCTGCACGAGCCGACGGTCAACCTCAAGGCGGCGGCGGGGACGGCCAGGGGCGAAGCCCTGGCCAAGGCGTTCGGGGACCTCTTCGGGCTGGGCCCTTACTGAGCACCGTGGTCCGCCTGGCGACGCGGGGCAGCGAACTGGCCCGCTGGCAGGCGGGGCGCGTGGCCGCGCTCCTCCGGGCCTCCCGGCCCGGCCTGGAGGTCGAGCTGGTCCCCGTCACTACGACCGGCGACCGCCGCCGCGAGGTCCCAGTGTGGGAAATGGGCGGCCGGGGCGTGTTCGTTCGCGAGGTGCAGGCCGCCGTCCTCTCGGGCGGGGCGGACGCGGCTGTCCACTCTGCCAAGGACCTACAGCCAGTGGAGGGCGAGGGCCTCCGCCTGGCGGCGGTACCCGAGCGGGCCGACCCGAGGGACGCCCTTGTCGGGTCCGCCCTGGCCCAGCTGGCAAAGGGGGCGGCGGTGGCGACCGGGAGCCAGCGCCGCCGCGCCCAGCTCGCTTTTGCCCGGCCCGACCTTTGCTTCGAGAGCCTCCGGGGCAACATCGGCACCCGGCTCGGCAAGATCCCCCCGGGAGGGGCCATAGTCGTGGCGATGGCCGCTCTCGACCGCCTCGGCTTGGCCCCCGAGCCGATGGAGGCCCTCTCTCCTGAGGTCATGCTCCCCCAGGTCGCGCAGGGTGCCATCGCCGTCGAGTGCCGGGAGGGCGACACCGCTACCGCTGCCTTGCTCGGATCCCTCGACGACCCCGCCGCACGCACTGCCGTCGAGGCAGAACGGGCCTTCCTGGCCGCCATTGGCGGGGCCTGCGACCTGCCCGTCGCCGGCCACGCCACCCTCGCACCCGACGGGGCGCTGTCGATGGAGGGCCTGCTGGCCGCGCCCGACGGCACCGCGGTGGTACGCCGGCGGGCGACAGCCGCCGCCTCGGCCCCTGGAGGCGCCGCCGAGCTCGGCCGGAGGGTGGCCGACCTGGTCCTGGAAGGGGGCGGGCGAGAGTTGCTGGCGTCGTTCCGGGCCGGGCGGTGAAGGCGGGGGCGCCGGCCGGGACGGGCACCGTCTACCTGGTCGGCGCCGGCCCCGGCGACCCGGGCCTGCTCACCGTGCGCGGGGCCGAACTGCTGGCCCGGGCCGACGTGGTCGTCCACGACCGCTTGACCGACCCGAGCATCCTCGCGCTGGCGCCGTCCGGCTCCGAACAGGTCGACGTGGGCAAGCAACCCGACGACCGGGGTGACCAGCAGGCCATCAACGACCTGCTGGTGGCCAAGGCGAGGTTGGGCCTGCGGGTCGTCCGCCTGAAAGGCGGCGACCCTTTCGTCCTCGGCCGGGGCGGGGAAGAAGCCTTGGCGCTGCAGAGCGCCGGCATAGCTTTCGAGGTCGTCCCCGGGGTGTCCTCGGCCGTGGCCGCACCGGCCTACGCGGGCGTGCCCGTCACCCAGCGGGGCCTCGTTACCTCCTTCACCGTGGTAGCCGGCCACAGCCGGTCGGTCGACGCCGAGCCGGCCGCCGGGGGCACTAACTGGGAGGCGCTCGCCGCCGCCGGCGGCACCATCGTTGTACTGATGGGGGCCGCCCGCCGCGCCCGGGTCGCCGAGCGGCTGATCGCCGGCGGCCTCGACCCGGGCACCCCGGTGCTGGCTGTGCACTGGGGCACCCAGCCCCATCAGTCGACGGTGCGCACGACCCTGGCCGAGCTCCCGACGGCCGACCTCACGCCCCCGGTGACGATCGTGATCGGGCAGGTGGCGGCCCTGTGCCTCGACTGGTACGGGGCCCGGCCGCTGACCGGGAGGACCGTAGTGGTGACGAGGGCGGCGCACCAGGTCCAAGAGCTGGCCGCCCGGCTCCGCGACCTGGGGGCCCGCGTGCTCCCGGTGCCCGTCATCGAACTGGCCCCCCCGGCGGACGGGGGGGTTGCCCTCTCGGCGGCGGCTGGAAGGTTGCTCCGGGGCGGGTACAGGTGGGCGGTATTCACCTCCGCCAACGCCGTCGAGCGCCTCTTCGCCCTGGTCCCCGATGTCCGGGCACTGGCAGCGACAAAAGTGGCGGCGGTGGGGCCGGCTACCGCCGAGGCACTGCGCCAGGCCCGGGTGGTGGCCGACCTCGTCCCCGCCGAGCACCGGGGGGAGGCGCTGCTGGCGGAACTGCCTGGCCCTCCCCCGGGCGCCGGCCCCGCCCGCCTCCTTCTTCCCCAGGCAGCTGGTGCCCGCCCCGAGCTGCGCCGGGGCTTGGCGCAGCAAGGTTGGCAAGTCGACGCGGTGGAGGCCTACCGGACGGTCCCGAGGTGCGTGGGGCCCGGGCTGCTCGGCGCTGCCGCCGGCGCCGACGCCATCTGCTTCGCCTCCCCCTCAGCGGTGCAGAGCTACCTCGACCAGTCCGGGCCCGGCCCCCTCCCCCCCCTGGTCGCCTGCAT
>JBOGGK010000446.1:0-5216 GCA_050744045.1 Acidimicrobiales bacterium
GGTCGGTGGCAAGCTCCTGGCGCGCGCGGGCCTCGAGCGCTTCGCGAAGCTGCTGATAGAGCGGCACCGGGCTCTCTATCTTGAGCGGCTGAACCGGGACGAGGGGATGGCGTTCGCTCAACGTAACTGCTCCATTGCTTGGTATGACACTATAACATAATGTTCACAGTGTCAAGGGGTCGGGCGAGCTCCACTTGACGATCGGGTACTGCCGGCGTCTGGCCTGGTCCGGCACGGGTTTCTGGCCTGGACCAGGGGGCGCGCGCTCCGCCGCCTTCTGGAGGGTCGCATCCGCCAACGGTGGCGCCCGGCTATCTACCATGCTGAGCAGCATGTTCTTCCCTGAGCCCGGAGGTGGGCCGCTCGGCACCGTGCTGGCCGACCCAGCGTGGCGTTTTATCAACAGGACCGCAAGGTCGCCCCGAGCACAAGCGCCTCAGCCGCTACGCCACGATGACGGCCAAGGAGATCGCATCGGTCCCCGTGGCTGACTTGATGGCAGAACGTTCCCACTGTTACCTCTGGGTACCGAACGCCCTCTTGGCGGAGGGGTTGATGGTGCCTGTTTGCCACCCGCAAGCGAGAGCACTCGCCCAAACCTGACGAGGTGTACGGCATCATTGAGGCCTGTTCCCCGGGGCCGTTCCTGGAGCTGTTCGCGCCTTACCGGCACCCGGGCTGGGTAGCTTGGGGCGACGAAGCGGCCGATGGCGTGGTCCCCCAGGGCCGCCGGTACCCTGGGTACCGCTAGCGGTCCGGTGCCCCCGTAGTACGCCAAGGGGGACGGTTTCAGCCGGCGGTTCGTGCTTAATCGCCCCGCTATACCGGCCGATACCCCCTAGAAAGCAAATCCGCGCAGCCAATACGGTCTTGGACCAGTTGCGGCTCGCTCCGAAGGGGGCAAGGTGGGGCAGCACCAGATTGAGTTCCCGCTGATGGAGCGGGCCGAGGCGGCGGGGGTCCTCGACGGCAAGAGCGCCCTGATCGTGGCACCCACCGCCACCGGCAAGTCGTACATCGGGCGCGAGGCGATCTGCCGAGCGGTGGCCGGGGAACGGGACCGCACGCACGCCTACCTGGTCCCGTTCCGTGCGCTGGCAGACGAGGTGTACGACTCGTTCCTCGACACGCTCGAGGGGACCGGGGCGCGGGCCGCAAGGATGAAGCCGAGGAAGATGAATGCTTGGCCGCAGACCGTGCAGAGGGGTCCAAGGCTCAGGTGCTCGGGGCCTCGGCAGGCCAGATCTACCTGTATCGGCTTCGGGAGTTCCTCGCCGCTCGCAGTGCGGTTACCGCTACTGGTTACGCCACGTTTGTGGCTTCCAACCACCTATCGTCCCCGAACTGGGCTTCGGTAAGGTGCTCCACCACATGGTCGCTGAGCTGGCCAGGACCGCCATGGACGGGGGGTGCCCCGAGGCCGGGGACGTCGAGAGGATCCTGGACGACAGCTTCTACCTGCCGTTCGCGGGCCCGGTCCCAGCGGCGAAACTGCGGCGAGCTGCCCAGGAACGGTCGCTCAACTATCTCCATAGGTACGGCGCCGAGCTGTCGCGGGTAGTGGAGCCGGAGGCTCGCTTCGAGGTCCCGCTCGCCAATGCAAGGGTCCGTGGCCGGATCGACTTGGTGCTGCGAACCGGCGATGGCGGTGGCCGGCAGGTGGAGCTCGTAGATTTCAAGACCTCGTCGAACCGTCCTCCAGCCGAGGTCCACCAGAACCAGATGCGCCTTTACGCGGCGGCGGCGGAGCGTCTCGGCCTCGAGCCGGTGGCTCTATGGATCCATGACCTCGACGATGACCTAGCGGATGGCGAGGAGCCTCGGATAAGGGTGCGGCACGACGACCGCGAGCGCGAGGCCTTCGCCGGGACTTTGCAGGGTTGGGTCGAAGGGATCCAGGGCGGGCGCTTCGGGCCCACGGGCGCCCCTGGGTCCTGCCGCGCCTGCGACTTCCGGCGCTTCTGCCGGTATGCACCCGAGGGGGCGCGCAGGGCTCATGCCGGGCACCACGAGGCTGCGTAAGGTGTATGACGCCATCGGCGCTCCTACAACAGTAATGACGAGGGCCCGGTTGCTGACCGCGTCGGCCGAGGAGTGGCGGCCCTGACCCGGACGCGCCGGGCAGCTTCAGCGGACGAAATGGTGGAGGAGGAATGAGGCGTGGGCTTGCTGGTTAGCCCAAAGAGCCAGCAAGGCCAATACGCCAAGCGCCCGGGCGACCCGGCTTCGCGGCAGCGTTAGGGCCGCCCAGCCCTTGCCGGCAACGGCCAGGCAGGCCCGCAACAGGGCGCTCACTGCAACGGCGACGACAACAAAGCTCGCTGGGTTGAAAGCCCACGCGTGGGCCGGGTCCCCCCGGAATATGCTCACCACCCCGCGGGTCAGGCCGCAGGTCGGTCCCATGACGCCAAGGCGCTGAAGCGACCACATGAGCTCGAGGCGTGGGACCCCCGTCATGGCTAAGAGGGGCCCCACCAGCAGCACGGCAAAAGACGCAACGGTGAGCGGCCAGCAGCGGTCACGGGGCTGCCACACCAAGCACCCGGTGCGGTTTAGCGTTCGACCGGCACGTCGACGAGCGACCCGTACTCGGTCCAGGACCCATCGTAGTTGCGGGCCCGGTCGAACCCGAGCAGCTCCTTCAGCACGAACCAGGTGTGGGCGCTGCGTTCGCCGATCCGGCAGTAGGCGACAACCTCTTTGTCTGGGGTGATGCCTTGGTGTCCGTACAGTTGGCGTAATTGGTCGTCGGGCAAGAAGGCGCCCGTGTCGGGGTTTACCGCCTTGCTCCAAGGCACGTTAACCGCACCGGGGATATGGCCTGCCACCATGGCCGACTCTCCCGGGAGGTGCTCGGGCGCGAGCTTCTCGCCCCGGTACTCCTCTGGGGAGCGCACGTCCACCAGCGCCGTGCCGGCGGGCGCGCCGACGAACTTGGAGAGGACCTGGTCCCTCATGGCCCGGAGCGCGGTGTCTGGCCCCTTCACCCGGTAGCCGGAGGTGGCTGGGCGCGGAGCGCGGTCCGCGGTCATCTCCCGGTGTTGCATCTCCCAGCGCTTGCGCCCCCCGTCCATGAGGCTCACCCGGTCGTGGCCGTAGACCTTGAAGTACCAGTAGGCGTACGCGGCGAACCAGTTGTTGGAACCCCCATAGAGGACGACATGGTGGTCGTTGGTGATGCCGCGGCTGTCCATCAAGGTGGAGAAGCCTTCGGGGCCCAGGAACGTGCGCCGCAGCGGGTCCTGGAAGTCGGCCCGCCAGTCGAAGCCGACGGCGCCGGAGATGTGGGAGCGGTGGTAAGCAGAGGCGTCCTCGTCCACCTCGGCTATCACGAGCTCGGGGTCCTGAAGGTGCTGCGCCACCCATTCGGTGCTTACAAGAGCTTGTGGGTTTGCGGGCATGGGGCCTCCTCTGTGGTTTTGGCATAATCCCCTTCGGGATACCTGAGCACCTTAGTCGGGATTCTAGATTGCCGGCGGCGGACTTACGGCTGGCCCGCTGTCGCCAGCGGCTCACCACGTTCGCGAGCCTCCGCCAGGTGGGCGAGGAGCGTCTCACCGATCCGGGCAAGGTGCTCCCGGTCTTCCGGCGACAAGGGAGCGAGGAGGTGCTCCCGGATCCGCTTCACGTAGCAAGGAGCGGCTCGCCGGAGGGCGGCTGAGCCTTCTTCCGTGAGGACGGCGAACCACCCACGGCGGTCCCTGGCGCACAGGTCCCGCCTCACCAGCCCGTCTTCTTCGAGGCGCGCCACCGCGTAGGTGATGCGGCTGGCGTGCGAGGCAGCCGCATCGGCCAGCTCGTTCATGCGCAGCGAGCGGCCCGGTGCGTGGTCGAGCAGCCACAGGATCTCCAAGTAGGCCCGGGGGAGGCCCGCATCGCGCTGCAGTTCCCGGTCGAACTGGGCGAACAGGGCTCGGCCCGAGCGGGTGTAGGCCCTTAGCACTCGCAACTCGTCGGGGAGCAACCAGTCCTGGGCCATAAGGAATACTTTAATCTAGAATGGTTCCTACTTGAAGTACCTTCCCAGGCACGCCTTCACCGGCCGGCAGAGGGCCGGCCGGCAGGGGGCTGGGAGGGGACAGGACACATCCACAGGAGAGCAGCATGGCCCAGACCGTGAACAGCGTGCCGGCGAGGACAGGGACGCTGCCCCTGGATCCTTATAAGGGCAAGTGGCTCACGCTTTCCAACACCACGTTGGGCGTGCTGATGGCGACGGTCAACTCGTCGATCATCCTCATTGCCCTCCCCGACATCTTCCGGGGCGTCAAGCTCAACCCGCTCACGCCTTCTCACAGCGAGTTGTTCCTCTGGCTCCTCATGGGCTACATGCTCGTGACCGCGGTGCTCGTGGTGAGCTTTGGCCGGCTGGGGGACATGTACGGCCGGGTCCGGATGTACGACCTGGGCTTCGCAGTGTTCAGCTTCTTTTCCATCCTGTTGTCGATCGACTGGATGCAAGGGGTCGACGGGACGGTGTGGCTCATCGTCATGCGGATCCTCCAAGGGGTCGGCGGAGCGCTGCTGTTCGCCAATTCCTCGGCCATTATCACCGACGCCTTCCCCCCCGACCAGCGTGGCCTGGCCCTCGGGGTCAACCAGGTGGCGGCGATCGGCGGTTCGTTCATCGGCCTGATCCTGGGCGGCTTGCTGGGACCGGTGGACTGGAGGCTCGTCTTCCTCATCTCCGTGCCCATCGGCGTCCTCGGTACTTTCTGGGCGTATTTCAACCTGCACGAAAAAGGCGTCCGCACGCCGTCCAAGATCGACTGGTGGGGCAACCTCACCTTCGGGCTCGGGTTGGTCGCCGTGCTTGTCGGGATCACCTACGGCATCGAGCCCTACCGCACGCACACCATGGGGTGGACGAACCCCGAGGTGCTCGGGCTACTGGTAGGCGGGGCGGCCGTGCTCGTGGTCTTCGCTTGGGTGGAGACGAAGGTCCCCAACCCCATGTTCCGCCTGCCGCTGTTCAGGATCCGCGCCTTCACCGCCGGCAGCATCGCGACGCTGCTCGCGGCGCTGGCCCGGGGCGGCCTGATGTTCATGCTGATCCTCTGGCTGCAGGGGATCTGGCTGCCCGAGCACGGCTACAGCTTCGCCGAGACCCCGCTGTGGGCCGGGATCTACATGCTGCCGCTTTCGGTCGGGTTCCTGCTAGCGGGCCCCTACGCCGGCCGCCTCGCCGACCGCTTCGGAGCACGGCCGTTCACCAC
>JBOGGK010000447.1:0-1890 GCA_050744045.1 Acidimicrobiales bacterium
GTCACCTCTAGCGCGACTCGGGTGCCGTCGGCCGAGGGCACCCTCTCGAAGGTCGTCTTCATGTCACTTTCACTCCTTCACGGGGCGAATCTCGCCCCGCACCCTTCAGTCGGAGCCGGGCCGGCCACCTCGACATCGCGACGCCGCGAACGCAAAAGTCGCTTGGAGAGTCGAGGAGATGGAGGCCCTTTCGCGGCCGACTCGACCGAGACCCATTCACGCACGAGGTGACCGTCATCTGACAGCGCGTACCTCATCCACGACTCGCGGTGGTTCACCTCGGCGCTCTCCGGAACCGGCGGCGCGGAGCTGCGCGGGCGATGCTGCACGACTACCTGCCAATACAGGGGCCTTCGTTCGCCGAGCGCCTGCAGCAACCTGATGCTCTCGGCGCTCACATCTCCGCCAAGAGGCTGGCCCGCCTTACCACGGCCAGTAGTCCACCCCTGCAGAGTCGAGGGTGGCTTCTGGCGACCACCGGTCGGTAACGTCGTTCCGGATGGCGTCGGTCTGGGTCGAAAGCGTTGGTCGCAGCGTCGACGAGGCCTTGAAGATGCTGGCTGCGGCCGTGCGGGACTGCTCGGACGAACTGTGGACAGCGTCCATGTGGAGTGTCCAGGCCACAGAGATCGCCGGCGAGGTGCGCGACATCGACGGCAGGCCGGTCACCGATCCCGCCGAGCGCGATGCACTGGTCCAGCGATGGTCGGCGCCGTGGAGCGTGGTCTGGCACGCCCTGGAAGTCCTCGACTACGACCTCGGCGGTGGATTGGACGGGTGGGCGCCGTCGCCTCCGTTCGCCGGGAAGCCACACTGGCAGACGTTCACCAGCCTGCCCGTCCCCTGGTCGCCCTCGGAGATCGTCACCTACGTCGATTACTGCCGACAGAAGGTCCGCGACACGCTGGCCGTCATGACCGAGGAGAAGGCAGCGGCCCTGCTGCCGCCAGCGCACCGCTACCACGACCGACCCTACGCCTGGATCCTGACCAGCCTGGTGGGACATACGACCGCGCACGCCACCCAGATCGACAGTTCATCACCACCTCCGTCGGCTCGCTCGGACGCCGGGGGCTAGTCGAAGGCGAGGGCCAGATCCGATGACGGCCAGCGTGGTCGTGGACTGGTAGCCGAATCCCCAGGGGTGGCAGCACCGGGCTGATGGCGGTCGGTCCGTTTGGTGGGCGAGGACCAAGTCCGGGTTGCTCCTTCGCCTGGGAGCGGTGTGCCACAAATACGCATGGCCGGGCAGCGCTCCAGCTCCAGTGACCTGTGGAAGTGCGCTCGGAGAGAGCGGCCTTGATCGCGGCGAAGGCGTGTCGACCGTTGGCCTGCGCCCGCCCAGGTAGCGGCTCACCTGGGCGCCTCGGACGAGATCTACTGGCTGGACTCGAGTCGCTGCTTGAGCCGGTTCATGTTCTCCGGCATCTCCTTGGCGGCCTGCCGACGGACGACGAGCGGGACGAGGAGCTTTCCGATCCCGTGTCCGGTGAAGTCCACGTCGATCGTCACCCTCGATCGCGAGCCGTCGGCGAGGGGCTCGACGCTGACCGCGACGATCGCCCGGATCGGGCCGCTGACGCCTCGGTCGGCCCACCGGCGCGGCGGGTCGTACTCGGTGATCTCGGTGACAACCTCTCGCTCACGACCCCCGAACTTTCGGATCGTCGTGCACCTGGACCCGACGTGCGTGGGAGCGCCGTCGAGCTGGCCGCGGACGACGCCCTGCTGCCACTCCGACATCGTGGTGGGGTCGATGACGTAGGTGAAAGCCTCCTCCGCCGGTCGTGCGACCTCGGTGCTGGCAACGATCGGAGCCATGGGACCTCCTTGCTGGGTCAAGTGTCGCGCTTCAGCCATCCCAGAGCGGGAGGATGGTCGTGGCCACCC
>JBOGGK010000448.1:0-1835 GCA_050744045.1 Acidimicrobiales bacterium
GCCGTGAACGTCGACCGGCACGGCCTGGTGTTGCTGGCGTAGACGACGGGGAACGACTGCTTGGACAGCAGCTCCAGCCGGCAAGAGCTGGCGTGCTCGACCCTGCCGCTCACCGTCACCTGCCCGCCGTGGGCCGGCACCACATCCGGGTAGGCGCTGACCGACATCACCTTGGCGGGCAACGGTGCCGCTAGCACCACGAAGAAACGGCTGGCGAACGACGAGCGGGCGTTGCGCGCCACGAGGGCGAAAGCGATGGAGCGCCTTACGCCGCTCGGGTTCGCGGCAACCGTGACATGCGCCCCGTAGGTCCCGCCCTGGCAACGCTTCGGCGCATGCGAGTACACGACCCTCAAAGCCTGGCGCGAGAGGAGGCGCAGCTGGCAGGTCGTGGCGTGCTCGACCCAGCCCTTTATCGCCACCGTGCCACCACCTGCTGGCAGTGCCGAGGGTTTGGCGCTGACGGAGAGCACGAGCGCGTGCGGGGTGCTGGTCCTGCTGGAAGCAGAGGCTGGCGCGAAGGGGGCGGGCGTAGACCAGCCCAAGATCACCAACGACAGGACCAATATGGTCGCCCAAGCGGGTCGCCGGCCCATCGCTTCAAACCTCCTCACTCGTCGGGCAGCGCCCGGCGATTCGCCTGGTAGTCGTTTTCGGCTGGCGAAGTCCCACTGCCAGTATCGGACGGCTCTCCCCTTCGTCTGAGCGATGCGGGTCCTCCTTTTCCCGTTCACGACGTTAGGGGGCGGCGCTGACGGGAAAAAGGACCTGCTGGCTCGGGCTCGCCGGACGGCGCGCTCCTCTCGCTCACCTAGACACCACCTTGCGAACGATGGGTGGCGCCGCCCGTGACCTCGGACGCGAGCGCCACCATCGGGATCTTGAGCTGGCGCGCCCGGCGCACCTGGTGGAGACTCACCCCGAGGCGCCCGGCCTCCTGGCGGAGCGAGCCGGCCTCGGCCGGCCGGCCCCGCTCGTGGCCACGGGGCGGCTTGCGAGCCCTGGCGACCGAGGCCTTGCGCGCCTTCACGGCGTCGGCGGCCGCCCGGTTGTGCACCCGGGTGAGCGGTGTCGTCGCCACGTACTTGCCCGTTAGGGCCTGGCCGAGCATGTGGGCCACCTTCTCAGCCCAAGGGCCGAGGCGCTGGGCCATCTCGGGCATCCGCTCGGCCAGCTCGTGGGTAAGGGGTGCCATGAGGTGGACGCAGCCCTCGGCGTCCTCGGCGAGTCCGCCTTGCGGAACGGGCGGCGGGAGAGTAGGTCCAGGACCATGCCCTCGACCTGGGGCCGCACGGGCTCCAGCACGTCGAGGGCCATCGACTGGCGCCCCTTGGCGTCGAGGTGGACGACGCCTAGACCAGGGTCGAGCCCGACGACCTGGCAGGCGAGGACCGCTTCCGCTTCGAGGAGGGAGAAGGCATAGTTCAAGATGGCGTTCGTGGGCGTGGCCGCCTTGCGGTTGCCTCCCGAGCCACGCAGGATGCTTCGCCGGCCCTCGTAGACCCGCCAGTGCGCCGGCACCCGGGCCCGGTCTTTGGCGACGAAGGTGGGGGCGGCGGCCGGGTGGCCGGCCCATGCTCCGAAGTAGGCGTTGGCGGCCGACGCTTCGAGCTGGCGGCACACGTCTACTGTCCCCCCCGCCTCGACGGCCTCGGCCAGGGCCTCGATGGTCTCCGCCTCGCTCAGTTTGCCGAAACGGGCCTTGAGCAAACCGGCCTGGCCCCGGAGCTTGGCCGAGAGTAGGTAGCGGGCGACGCCGAGCCCTACCGGCTGCAAGGGCGCCAAGGCCTGCTGGCGGCGCAGCCGGGCGTCGTCGGCCAGCCTCGGGGCACTGG
>JBOGGK010000449.1:0-4876 GCA_050744045.1 Acidimicrobiales bacterium
GCACAGATATCTCCGAGATCGAGCGGATGGCTGAGGCGGGCATCCGTGCGTTCAAGATCTATATGGTCGTCGACACGGGCCGCACCTATCCGCACCCAGCTGGCACCGGCATGCACGACCACGGCCATCTTCTGCAGATGATGGAAAGCGTGGCGCGAACAGGGCTCCGCCTCATCGTCCACCCGCATGACCAATCGCTCATGGACTTCATCGAGGGCGAGTTCCTTGCGCGGGGCGAGAACACCCCGCAGGGATATGCCCGAGCATACGCATCGCGCGAAGGGGTGATCTGGGACACGGCCGTGGACCTGGTCCTGCGGCTGGCGGAGGCGGCCTCTTGCCCGCTCCACATCGCGCACATGCAGACGCGCCGTTCCATCGACGCCGTGCGCAGGGCCAAGGCACGCGGCGTCGACGTCACCTGCGAGGCAAACCACTGGGCTCTTTTCCTGTCCAGGTGGCAGGACGTCGAAGAGCTTGGCCCCTACGCCCTTTCCTACTGGGTGCCAGACGACGCTCGAGAGGCGGTATGGGAGGGGCTCGGGGACGGCACCATCGACATCGTCTCCTCGGACCATGCTCCCCACACGCGCGAGGAAAAGGAGATCGGCTGGACCAAGATGTGGTCGGCGCACACCGGGACCCCGGGGATCCAGTTCCTGTACCCGCTCCTGTTGGACGCAGCCAGGACGGGCCACGTGACCCTGGACCGGGCGGTGGACGCCGCCGCGACCCGCCCGGCACGAGCGTTCGGGCTCGAGGGTGTGAAGGGCGCCATCGAGCCCGGGTGCGACGCCGACCTCGTCCTGGCGTCTTTTGGCGACCCGTGGCAGATCGACGATTCGATAGTGCTGTCGCGCTGCGGTTGGACGCCCTACCGCGGCCGCAAGTGCGGGGTGCGTATCAGGTCGACGATGCTACGGGGAGAAATGATATTCCAAGACGGCAAAGTGACCGCGGTGCCTGAGCGGGCGCGCATGGCGCAGCCGAGGTAGGCCTGCGAGAGCGCAAGGAAAGGACTGGCAGCGCGCATGACCAAGTACGGGCTCCTTCTCCCCCACTTCGGGGAGCATGCAACGAGAGACAACATCCTTGCGGGGTCGAAGCGCGCCGAGGAGCTCGGCTTCGACTCCCTCTGGGTGCGCGACCACTTGGTGTTCGAACCTCACGGAGGGCTGGAGAAGCCGGTCCGCACGTTCTACGAAGCGCTCACGACGCTCACTGCGGTTGGTGCCGTGACGTCGCACATTGGTCTCGGGACCGGGTCGCTCATCCCCTTCCGTCACCCCATCGTGACGGCGTTGATGATCTCGACGATCACCCAGTTCACTGGTCCTCGGTTGACCGTCGGCATGGGTGCCGGCACCTTCGACCACGAGTTTGAAGCCGTCGGGTTGGGCGGGGCGGACCGGGTGGCGCTGGTGCGGGCCAACGCCGAGATCCTCCGTAACCTCTCCACAGGCGTAGACGTGTCGTACGAGGGCAAGTACTTCTCTTTCCACGACGTCACGATAGAGCCGCGGCCCGTAGGAGGCCCCGTGCCCTTCTGGTACTGCGGCGCGACTCCCCGTTCGGCCCGGTTGGCCGTGGACTTCGCCGACGGGTGGATGCCGGGTCGCATCTCGCTCGCCACGTTGAAGGACCGGGTGAGCCTTATGGACCGGCTTTCCGTCCAAAAGGGCCGCGCTCGGCCGACGGTAGCCGTTATCCCTCCGACTTCGGTTGGTGCGACACGGCAGGAGGCGTTACAAGACGTGAACGTGCCCGGGTTGCTTGCATGGGCCAATAAGGCCAAGTTCACCGTCAAGCCTGCATCGGGCCACTTTGACAACGTGGAGGACCTCGAGGGCCAGCTCATCGCCGGGAGCCCCGAGGAAGTGGCCACTGAGTGCAGGAAGTTCGAGCAGGTCGGAGTGGAGCACCTGGTGTTCGACGTGCGTTTCAAGTTCGACCGCTGGTTCGAACAGATCGAGCTCTTGGGCTCCCACGTGCTCCCCAAGCTCCGCCAGCAAAGATGACACAGCACGTGGGCAGCTCCTTGGCACCGGAGTACGCAGGTGCTGAGCAGACCGAGCGCCTCCGTTCGGTCGCTACGTCTTTATGCCAGACTTACAGGACCGCTGAGGAACTTGTCGCCGCGTTCGTACGGGAGGCGATCACCCAGGGCATTTATCGTCCCGGCGAACACCTGCCACAGGACGCGATCGCAAACCTCCTCGGCATAAGCCGCGTCCCTGTCCGGGCAGGGTTGCGGCAGCTCGAAGACGAGGGGCTGGTGGCGAACCCCCCGCACCGAGGAGCCATGGTCACTGCACTGCGCCCGGAGCAGATCGGGGAAATATACGAGCTCAGAGCCGTGCTCGAATGCTATCTCCTTGACCAGTGCATGCCCCGGTTGTCTCCCGACCGCCTCAGCCAGCTGCGGGCATCGGTCGCGCTTCTCGAAAAGGCCGAGGGCGGGAGAGAGACTGTTGACTACCGCATGGCCTTCTACGACCAGCTCTACTCGCTGGCGTACCGCCCACGGGCGCTCAAGGTCGTGAAGCGCCTACGCGGCGAGGTGGACCGGTACCTGTTGGGCTGGCGCGTGGTCGACGAGCCGCTCGGGCACCTCGGTCTTCTTGACCGCCTCGAGCAAGGCGACCTGGCAGGTGCGAAGGCATGGCTCAGACGGCACCTCGAACAGGTCAGCGCCAGGCTCCAGGCCGTCGTTGCTGACGCCGAGCGTGATCTGGCGTCCCCGCTTCTGGTGGGGACTGCAAAAAAGAGGACGGGGCGATGAAGACCGTTGAGGACGTGGGCATGGCCACGGTAAGGGCTGGTAACGGCACCGGTGAGGTGCGTGCCCGGCCATGGTTGGCGCGACGTTGGCGCCACCTGCTTGCTGCAGCCACCGGCCCGCTCTCTGTGGTCATCTTCTTGGCCATCTGGCAGCTCGTCGGGTCGCACCTGAACCCCATCCTGTTGTCCACCCCGAGCGCGGTCGCTACGGCGTTCGCCCACATGGTGACCGGCAAGTCCATCCTCGGCTCCGCCTTCCTACGAGCGATGGAAGACCTGCTCGCCGGTTACCTGCTCGCAGTCCTCGTGGGCCTCGTCGTAGGCGTCCTCGCGGGACGGCACCGCACTGTCGAACGCGTGATCAACCCGTACGTGAACTTCTTCCAAGCCACCCCGCTCATTGCCCTCACCCCATTGGTCGTGATTTGGTTCGGCATCGGCTACACAGCTGAGATCTCGATAACGTTTCTGTTGGCGGTCTGGACGATCATCATCAACACCCAGGAGGGGGTCAAAGCCACGCCCCCGATCCTGTTGGACATGGCTCGCGTCTATCACGCCTCTGAGCGCAGGGTCGTCCGGGAGATCGCTCTGCCCAACGCCGTCCCGTACATCTTTGCTGGGCTCAGGATCGGCCTCGCAAAAGGCGTGGTGGGGATGATCATTGCTGGGATGGACATCACCCTGAAAGGCCTGGGCGGTTTGATCGCCACCTATGGGTACGCGTTCAAAACGTCCTATTTGCTGGTCACCGTTATCTGCTCGTCTATCGTAGGCGTGATCCTGACAGTGGTCATCGAAGTCATCCGGCGGACCGTCTTCCCATGGAGCATGGGGGTGGCCGTGAAGAGCAAGCGATGACCGTCGGCACGGGCACGCCAGGGCCGATGCTGGAAGTGAGCCACCTGACGAAGCGCTTCGATCGGCCTGATGGGAAGTCAGGGTCGCTCACCGTCCTGGACGACGTCTCCCTCTCGATCCACCGCGGCGAGTTCGTGTCCCTGATCGGTGCCTCGGGCTGCGGGAAGACAACCTTCCTGAGGACCATGAGCGGCTTGTTGCCCTACGACGAAGGGCGGATAACCCTGCGCGGCCAGGACGTGGTGGGCATCCCTGAACGAGTCGGTTTCGTCTTCCAAGAGCCTGCGCTCCTCCCTTGGCGGACCATAGCCCAGAACATCGCTTTCCCGCTCAACGCCAGCCGGAAATCGAACCGAGCCGATGCCGGCACGCTGGTCAAGCGGCAGTTGGACCTTGCCGGCCTCGGTGCCTTTGCTGCCTACCTGCCTGGTCAGCTATCGGGAGGCATGCAGCAGCGCGTCGGGTTGGCTCGGGCGCTCGTCGCGGAACCTGACGTGCTCTTCATGGACGAGCCGCTGTCGGCTCTTGACTCGTTCACCCGCCGCGCCCTGCAGGAGGACGTGAGCAACATGATCGAGCGAGCAGGCGCCACGACGGTGCTCGTGACCCACGACATCGACGAGGCGATCTTTATGTCTGACCGAGTCCTGGTCCTTCGCTCCAACCCGGGCCAGATCATAGCGAATGTGGCTGTCCCGTTGGCCCGGCCTCGTCGCCATGAGGCACAAATAGACGATCCCGTTGCCGCCGAGCTCCGCCACGAGCTGCTCCGTGAGCTCCTCGATGCAACTCCTGGGCTGTTCGACCGCGTAAGCCGTTGACACAGTGCCGTGTTCCCCTGGTAACACTTGACTAACCACAGATGACAATACTTATAGGGAGGTACTAATGAACTACGTTGTAACTCGCAAGCCGATGGCCGGTAGACGGTTGCTCGGGTGCGCGACCTTGTTCGCGATTGGTGTGACGGTGCCCACGATGACGGCCCTGCCTGCGACAGCAGCGGCTCTGAGCGACCAGTCTCTGGCCCCTGCTGCGTCGACGTTCCCGCCAAACCTGAGCGGCGAGAGCATAACGTTTGCCGATGGCTCGCCCCCTTCGGTAAGCGACACGCAGCTCTACCTGATGACGCAGTTCCTGGGCCATTGGGGGGCAAAGACCAACATCGTCAACGAGACGGGTGACCCGGCAGCTGTGACGGTTGTCCTCGCCGGGGACGCCAACGCCGCGTACA